>CAJAXU010000318.1 GCA_903948045.1 uncultured beta proteobacterium
CCTTGGGGTAGGCCTCGCGCAGGCGCGCCACCGGCTCGGGCAGCACATAGCGGGCCTGGGTGTGGGTAGTGGCGATCGACAGCGTGCCGCTGTCTTCTGCGCTGTACTGCTCGCCGATGCGTTTGAGGTTGCCGACCTCGCGCAGGATCAGCTCGATGCTTTTGAGCACATGCTGGCCGGGCTCGGTGATGCGCTTAAGCCGCTTGCCGTGCCGGGCAAAAATCTCCACCCCCAGCTCTTCTTCCAGCTCGATGATCGCCTTGGACACACCGGGCTGCGAGGTGTGCAGCGCTTTGGCGGCTTCGGTCAGGTTCAGGTTGCGGCGAACAGCTTCCTGAACAAAACGGAATTGATGCAAGTTCATATCAAAAATCACCTAAGAGTGAGATTTATTATGCCCCAGACATCTATTCACCCGAAGAAAGTGCAATCTTTGCCATCAATTCGATCATCGCCGGGTCTTCGCCAATGGCTGGCCGCAGCGTCAGGAGGATGCGCGGGTGCTGCGCTTGCAAGGCCTGCATCAGCTGCGGCAGGTCTTCCCGGGCGTGTTTGCCAACGCCCAAAAACATCGGTACCACGGCAATAGACTGGACACCTAAGTCTAGCAATTCCGCCACCACAGTGGTCAGGTCTGGCGCGCAAAGCTCCAAGTAAGCGCATCGCACTGGCACTTGTGGCGTGCTCTCGGCCATGCGGCGCGCGACCGACTCAATGGGTTGGCGCCACAACGGGTCCCGCGAACCATGGGCAAAAAGGACGACGCCGCGCTGGGGCGACGAGGGCGGTGTGGTGTTCATATCAGTAACTTGTTCAGCGTCGAAACACCAGCCAGCCAAAAGCCGCCAGTGATAACGCAGAGTAAATCAGGCCAGGCAGAGCCGCACTGAGCCAGGGTTGCCAATTTTGCAGATTGCCCATGTGCCCAAAAAGATTGTTCAACAGAAAAAAGCTGATGCCCGCCATGACGCCACCAAACACATACGCCGAGATACCGCCACTGCGAAAGTGCAGGTAGGCAAAGGGCAGCGCGAGCACCACCATCACCAGGCAACTCAAAGGATAAAAAACTTTGCGCCAAAACTCGATCTCGTAGCGCTGGGCGGACTGCTGGTTGGCCTCTAAATGCTGGATGTACTGAAATAGATCGATGGTGCTCATCCGTTCGGGTTTGAGCAACGCCGCCGACACCATCTGGGCGCTGATCTGGTTGGTCCAGCGAAAGCGCTCCAGCCGCAGCAGTTGGATTTGGGCGTTTTGCTGGTCTCTGGCCGCGAATTCAGTGCGCACCACGCCGCTCAGGTTCCAGGCGTCGTCAGCGCTGATGGTGGCCTGCTCGGCCTGGGTCATGGAGATCAGAAAGCCCTGGTTGTCGAACTCAAACATGCGCACCCCGCGTAGGCTGCCATCTGACTCAAGCGCCCGGACGTTGACCGAATACTGAGAATAGGCTTGCCGCTCCTTCAGCCAAGCCCCGGTTTGGCCGGTGGTGATGCGGCCTTGGTAACGGGCCTTCAGCAGTTGCGCACTACGGTCTGCCAGGGGTGCCAGGTAGTCGCCAATCGCCACTGTCAAAAGCACAAAGACCAGGCCAAGCTGCAACAGCGTGCGCAGCGCGCGCCAAGGGCCCAGCCCGCTGGTTCGCAGTATGGTGTACTCCGAGCTTCTGGCGAACCGCGCCATGACAAAAATCGTGCCGATCAGCACGGCAATAGGCAGCAGCTCGTACAGGTGGCTAGGTACCATGAGCAAGACATAGGTCAGGGCATGTACCAGCTGGTAGGTGGCGATGGTGGTGCGCCCGACCGATTGCAGCTCTTCGACAAAATCAAAAAAGAAGAACAAGCTGACAAAGCCGAGCGTGACAAAGCCAACGGCCCACAGCACCTCAAGAAAAATGAGCCGACGGATGGTGTTCACGTCGGCGCCTTCGCGCGCCGGCTCAGGCCGCGTTTGAGGTCGCACCACCATTGCCAGTTGTTGTGGTTCTTGATCAGCCAGAACAAGGTGAACGCCAGGACCCCGCCATGCAAGCTCAGCAGCAGGCCGCCAAAGGTCACCTGCCCAGATGAAATCCAGTTCTGGCCCAAGTTCAACAAATTGAAATAGACGACGAAGGCAAACAAGGCGAACACCACGTTGGCACTGCGCCCCACACGCGGGTTGACGCTGGATACAGCCAGGCCAATGACCGTGAAGTTGATGGCCGCCAGAATCAGACCGATGCGCCAGGACAGTTCTGCTAAATCTGACAATGTGCCGCTTTGAATCAGAGCCATGGAGGTCCGCGCATGGACCGAGGTCGACGCCTCGCTGCCCAGGATGTCTTCGCCCACTCTGACCCGATATTCCGCAAATTCACTGATCTTCAGACCAGATTGCTCGGTCATGCGGTCAAGTCGCTGCCCGTTTTCAAGGACTAGAAAGCGGTCTGGGCCCACGGTTTCGATACGCCCGCTACGGGCCGACGTGATGGTGTCCTTGCCATCTTCGGAGCTGGCAATGAACACATTGCTGCCAGCGATTTTGCCGGTGGCATCTTTTTCTATAAAAAAAACACGCTGGCCGTTGGCCGACTCCATAAACTGTCCAGGCTCCAGCCGTTCAATGTCGCCCCGTTTTTCATACTGCTGCTGCATGTCGTCGAGCCGCTGCTTTGACCAGGGCAACACCCACAGCGCCAGTACCATGACCACCAGCAGCACCGGTGAGGCAAAACGCAGTAGGGGGCGCAACAGTGAGAGCAGGCCCAAGCCACTGGCAAACCAGATCACCATCTCGCTGTCCCGGTACATGCGCGATAGGGTGGCAATGATCGCAATGAACAGGCTCAGCGCCAAGATGGTGGGCATGTCTGACAGCACGGCATAACCCATCGCCAGCATCACGTCTTCCGGCGCGAAATTGCCGCGGGTTGCCTGCCCCAGCGTGCGGATCAGCGTCATCGTCATGACCACCGTGGCCAGCACGATCAGCGTGGCGCCAAAACTGCGCGCCAGCTCTTTGCGAATGGAAGAATGGAATAACATGGACGGGCAATTCTCGGCGCCAGACTAGCCCCGAGTCAGGAATCAAACCCAAAATCTCAACAATTGAAAGACCTGAATTATGAACTTTGAACTCAAAGCCCTTGACTTGAGCGGTGCGGCACTGGAGAAATGCGAAGCCATGGTGCTGCTGTTTGGTGGCGATTTCAAGCCAGGCAAGGATGCCGTCTCGACGCTGCTGTCGCATGCCTTGAAGGCTGGCGACATCGACGCCAAAGCGGGAAAAGCCCTGCTGGCCTATCGTCCCGCGGGTGTGCTGGCCAGCCGCTTGGTGCTGGCCGGTGTGGGCGAAGGCTCGACCCGCGAAGTGCGTCAGGCGCTGGGTGCGGCCATGGGCCAGCTCAAAGGGGCCAAGCTCAAAAAAATCGATATTTGCTTTGCCGCAACACCGCAGACGGACGCCCTGCGTGCCGCCGTCAGCACGGTGGCAGATGCCACTTATGTCTACACCAGCACCAAATCAAAGCCTGAGGGCCGGACCGTTCAACGCGTGGTGATCGGCGTGCCTGCGGTCACGGGATTGCAAGCCGGTTTCGAGCGGGCAACTGCCACGGTCTCAGGGGTGGAACTGGCCAAGGAGTGGGCTAACCGGCCGGCCAACCATGCTACCCCAACGCTGCTGGCGGGTGCTGCACGCGCCCTGGGCAAGCTGGCCGGCATCAAGTGTGAGGTGCTTGGCCCAACTCAGGTCGCCAAGCTGGGCATGGGCTCCTTCATGGCGGTGGCACAGGGGTCTGAGCAACCCCTGCGCTTTATCGTGTTGCGCTACGACGGTGCAGCCAAGACAAAAGCGCCCACCGTGCTGGTTGGCAAGGGCATTACTTTTGACAGTGGCGGCATTTCGATCAAGCCCGCCCCCGAAATGGACGAAATGAAGTTCGACATGTCGGGTGCAGCCAGTGTGCTGGGTGTGTTCAGAGCCCTGGCCGACCTCAAGCCGGCAATCAACGTGGTGGGCCTGATCCCCGCTTGCGAGAACTTGATCAACGGCCGCGCTGTCAAGCCCGGCGATGTGGTGACCAGCATGAGTGGGCAGACGATCGAGATTTTGAATACCGATGCCGAAGGCCGGCTGGTGCTGTGTGATGCCCTGACCTATGCCGAGCGCTTCAAGCCTCGCGCCGTGGTCGACATTGCGACTCTGACCGGTGCCTGCGTGATTGCGTTGGGCGCGGTGCGCAGTGGCATGTTCAGCCCGAATGACGAGCTTGCTACGGCGCTCTTGGCGGCCGGCGACGCGGCGCAGGATCTGTGCTGGCGCATGCCACTCGACGACGAGTATGCGGAGGGCCTGAAAACCAACTTTGCCGATGTGGCCAATGTGGCGGGACGCCCCGGCGGTGCCATCACAGCGGCCAAGTTTCTGCAACGCTTTACCTCTAAGTTCCCGTGGGCGCACCTGGATATTGCCGGCACAGCCTGGAAAGGTGGCGCGGCCAAGGGCGCCACTGGCCGCCCGGTGGCCTTGTTGCTGGAGTACTTACTCAACCCGGCCGCGCAGAAGTCGCAGTGACAGAAATCGCCTTCCATTTCAACGCGCCCGATCGGCTGGCCTATGTCTGCCGCCTGTTGCGCAAGGCGGTCGCCGCCGAGGCACAACTGGTGGTGGTCGGCCCGCCCGACCAGCTGGATCGACTGGACTCAGACCTTTGGACCTTCTCGGCCGCGGACTTTGTGCCGCACTGTCGTGCGCAGGCGGAACCTGGACTCTTGGCCGCCTCGCCCGTGGTGCTGGCCACTCAAACCGAAGGTCTACCGCACCGGCAGGTCTTGGTGAATCTAGGTGTTGAGGTGCCTGCCGGGTTTGAGCGATTCGAGCGGGTAATTGAGGTGGTGGGCCAGGATGACGCCGACCGGCAGCTGGCCCGCACCCGTTGGCGCCATTACGCCGACCGTGGTTACACCATGACAAGACACGACCTGACACTTAAAAACAGCGCGTGAGCGGGCACGGGAAGGGCTTGACTGGCTCTATGCGCTGCGTCAAACTCTCGCAGAGAAGGTGGCATTTAGACCAGCTTGGCGGCATTGATGTAGCGAGGGGCGGGGTCTTCCCTATATGGATGGCCTGGAAATTGCGGTATCGTTGAGGGTGTGGAGAAATCATTCACAATTTTTTAATATTCATGGAGTTGTCTATGCAAATGAAGTTGAAAGTTACCGTTGCCGCCGCTATTGCAGCAGCCGCAGGCGTCGCCCTGGCACAGGACATGGTCGTCAAGATTGGTCACGTGGCTCCGATTTCCGGTGCGCAAGCCGCCTATGGCAAGGACAACGAAAATGGCGCCCGCATGGCCATTGAAGACCTGAACGCTGCCGGCGTCACCATCGGTGGCAAAAAGGTCAAGTTCGAACTCGTCGCTGAAGACGACGCCGCTGATCCCAAGCAAGGTGCAGCCGTGGCACAAAAACTGTGCGATGCCAAGGTCGCCGGTGTGGCCGGTCACTTGAATTCGGGTACCACCATCCCCGCTTCCAAAATCTACAACGATTGCGGTATTCCCCACATCACCCCGTCGGCCACCAACCCCAACCTGACCAAGCCTGGCTACAAGACCACCTGGCGTCTGCTGGCCAATGACAACGCCCTCGGCGCTGGTCTGGCTTTCTACGCCGCTGATGCCTTGAAGCTCAAGCGCATCGCCGTGATCGACGACCGTACCGCCTACGGCCAAGGTGTGGCTGAAGTGTTCAAGCGCACCGCCGCGACCAAGGGCATCACCATTGTGGACGAGCAGTTCACCACCGACAAGTCGGTGGACTTCATGTCCATTCTGACCGCCATCAAGGCCAAGAATCCCGATGGCGTGTTCTTCGGCGGCATGGACCCCCAAGCCGGCCCGATGCTGCGCCAGATGGAGCAACTCGGCCTGACCAACGTCAAGTACTTTGGCGGTGATGGCATCTGCACCATGGACCTGATCAAACAGTCCGCCGGTGCCAAGACGCTGGACAACGTGATCTGTGCTGAAGGCGGTGCTTCGCTTGAGAAGATGCCCGGCGGCGCGGCCTGGAAAAAGCGTTACGACACCAAGTACCCTGGCCAGTTCCAGGTCTAC
>CAJAXU010000319.1 GCA_903948045.1 uncultured beta proteobacterium
CAATTCCTCCAACGTCATCGAAGATTGAAGCTCATCGTCATACCGGTACTGCACGGCGAAGGGGTTGAGTTGCCGGAAATCATCGGGCGGCATTGGCAGCGTGGCACCGTCGTCGAGCAGCGCCTGCGCCAACGCAGCCAAATCATGGGTGCGACGAATCTCCAGTCCGCGCACCACGCAGGCCGCCTTGAGGCTTTTTTCCACCGCTTGCTGCGCATGAAAGCCGATTGCCGACAAAGGCGCAGTCGGCAGTGGCAGCAGTAACTCGAAGGTGTCCTCGTCCCGCATGGCCAGACGCAACAGCCGGCGTGCCTCTTCAATCGCTGGTGTCATACAGCAGTTGGCCTTCTTTAGAGGCCCAGTACGGCACGGTCCCGGGGACCTGACGACGTCGCTCGAACTCCTCGCGCGAAATAACCATCACGTCCACACCAACACCTAAGTGGCCAACGGCGCGGTGAAGCCTGAGGTACTCCGCGGCTTTATCAGTAACTTGTTGTTCAATGACCAGCAAGTCCAGGTCTGAGTCAGAATTGGCCTCGCCTCGCGCGTAGGAGCCGAACAATAGCACCTGTGCAGGGCTGCTGGCAGCAACGGCGGCACGGCGGGCTGCATCAAGAATGGTTTGCGGCGCAAGCATGGGTTTGGTTCGGGTTAAGTGTCTGATTTAACCATGCTTAAGGCTGCGCCACTGGCCCGGGCGTATTCAGGCTAAGGGTGTTTTGGCTGGCGCTGCCCACATCTAAGGCCTTACTGGTCCGGGCTGCGGCTGAGTGTCAGGTCGGTGATGACACCCATGTCCAGTGCTGTCACAGCCAGAGTGCTGCACCCCATGGGGCGTGATTGCTCACGTCCGACACAGTTGAAAGTTTTTTCGCTGCGAAAAAACGTCCGGGTCTGGGGGTGCATGAACGCCACCATACCCGTGTTGAGTTCGATGTTGATCCAGCGTTGCACCAGTTCACGGTCAGCTTTGCCGTCTGAGTACTTGATGATCCATTCCAGCAAACCGAAGCGCTCGACCACTGCACGGTTGAGTTGGCCCTTGGCATCGTAGTGGCCGTGAAAGCCCACGAAGGTGCGCTCTAAACCGTAGTCATTGGAAAAGCGGCGTTCCTTGCCGCCCAGGAACATGCGCGAGCAGGAAGATACGCAGTGACCGGAGACGACAGTGGACAGACCCTTCTCGCGAATCAGTTCCCCGATCCGGTAGCCGGATTCCACATGACCCCCCCAGGAGTTGCGCAGCACCACGGTACTGATGGCCGGGTTGGCGGCCAGGGCTTCGTTAAACCTTTGGATGTCGCCCTGGATCACTGGCCCAGACAGGATCAGCGTGTCATTGACAACTTTCGCCTCCATGGCCTGACCAGTGGCGGGTGTGAAGGCCAGACTGGCAAGCCAAAGCACAGTTCGAATCAGCATCTGCACACCCCTGTTTAGTGTTTTTGCATGATAGCTGCCGGGTCAGCCCGTCTACTCTGGTGCGCCATCGGGTTGCGCGCGCGTCATGAGGCGACTGCCAACTGCCGCGCCAGTCGGTTGTGCCGCTCGAGCAATGGCCCCAGATCGAGTGTGGCCAGCTGGCCTTCGCGCACCACCAGCCGGCCGTTGACGATGGTCCAGGCGGCGGCTGGGCTGGCGCACAGCAGCAGGGCGCCTACCGGGTCATGCACGGCGCCGCCGGCCAGGCCCAGGGTTCGCAGGTCAAACAGCGCCAGGTCGGCGCACATGCCGGGTGCCAGGTGGCCGATGTCGGACCGGCCCAGCACCTGGGCGCCACCGCGCGTGGCCAGTGCCAGGGCGTCGCGCGCGCTCATCTCAGCTGGGCCCAGGTCGCAGCCAAAAAAGGTCTGCCGCTCGTCCCGGCTGTTGCGGCGCTCTTCGGGCGGCTGCATGGCGCGGCCGACGCGGGCCAGCAGCATCGCCTGGCGGGCTTCGTTCACCATCTGCGCGCCGTCATTGCTGGCGCTGCCGTCCACCCCTAGCCCGACGGCCACGCCGGCATCCAGCAGGCGGCGCACCGGCGCAATGCCCGACGCCAGCCGCATGTTGCTGCAAGGGCAGTGCGCCACCCCGGTGCGGCTGGCAGCAAAGAGGCGGATGCCGGCATCGTCCAGCCGCACGCAGTAGGCGTGCCAGACATCGGGCCCGAGCCAGCCCAGGTCTTGCGCGTACTCGGTCGGTGTGCAGTTAAATTTTTCGCGCGAGTAGGCCAGGTCATGGTCGTTCTCGGCCAGGTGGGTGTGCAGGCGCGCGCCAAGGCTGCGCGCCAGCGCGGCGGATTCCCGCATCAGATCGCGGCTGACGCTGAAAGGCGAGCAGGGCGCGGCTGCCACATTGACCATGGCACCGTGCCGGCTGTCGTGCCAGGTCTCGATCACGCGCTGCGTGTCTTTGAGGATCAGGTCCTCGCGCTCCACCAGGGCATCGGGCGGCAGGCCGCCCTGCGACTGGCCCACGCTCATGCTGCCGCGCGTGGCGACAAAACGCATGCCAATCGCCTGCGCGGCCTCGATGCTGTCGTCCAGCCGCACGCCGTTCGGGTACAGGTAGAGGTGGTCGCTGCTGGTGGTGCAGCCGCTCAGCAGCAGCTCGGCCATCGCCACCCGGCTGCTCACCTGCACCATCTCGGGCGTCAGGCCGGCCCAGATCGGGTACAGGGCGCGCAGCCAGCCAAACAGTTCGGCGTTTTGCGCCTGGGGGATGGCCCGCGTCAGGCTCTGGTACATGTGGTGGTGGGTGTTGACCAGGCCCGGCAGCACCAGGTGGCCGCGCGCGTCAATCACCTCGTCGGCGGTGGTCGGCAACTCGGTTGCCGGGCCAATGGCCTCGATGCGCTGGTCCCGGATGAATACCGAGGCCTGGCGCAGTTCGCGCGCCTGGCCCGGGTCTGCGTGGTCAAAGGTGGCCACGCAGTCGGCGTTACGGATGAGCAGGGTGGGCATGGCGAGGGGTCACATTGACAGTGGATGCAAGGCGATTAGTCGGGACTAAGGGCCTGCCAATCGGGCAGGGGCACAAATTGCCGAATGGCATCGGCGACTGCGCGGACAGTGCG
>CAJAXU010000320.1 GCA_903948045.1 uncultured beta proteobacterium
CGGCGAGGTGCGCATGGTCGAGAACCCGTCCAAGATGCCCGACCAGGGCCGGCTGGATGAGGTGCGCGAGCCCATCGTCACGGTGCATTTGTACATGCCCCAGGACTATGTGGGAGCAGTGATGACGCTGGCTAACCAAAAGCGCGGTATGCAGATGAACATGGCTTACCACGGCCGCCAGGTGATGCTCACCTATGAGATGCCGTTGGCCGAGATCGTGCTCGATTTTTTCGACAAGCTCAAATCGGTTTCGCGCGGCTATGCGTCGATGGATTACGAGTTCAAGGAGTACCGCGCGGCCGACGTCGTCAAGGTCGACATCCTGCTCAATGGCGACAAGGTGGATGCACTGTCCATCATCGTGCACCGCTCGCAGTCGCAGTACCGTGGCCGGGCGGTGGTTGCCAAGATGCGCGAGATCATTTCCCGACAGATGTATGACGTGGCGATCCAGGCCGCCATCGGGGCCAACATCATTGCGCGTGAGACAATCAAAGCGCTGCGAAAGAACGTGATCGCCAAGTGCTACGGCGGCGATATTTCACGCAAACGCAAGCTCCTTGACAAACAAAAAGCAGGTAAAAAACGCATGAAGCAAATTGGCTCGGTGGAGGTGCCTCAAGAGGCCTTCCTGGCGATTCTGCAGGTGGACGATTGATGCAAGCCCTGACAGCATTTGTGCTCGCAGCCTTTGTGGGCTACGCTGGCTCTTGGTACTTTGGCATGGTCGAGGGCAACTTCGCTCTGCTGTTGTTTTTAGCCACGCTTGTCACAGGCGTCTACTGGCTGGCGGAACGATTCCACTTTTTACCGACGAGACAGAAGGCTGCTGCCCTGCTGGAGGCGCAGGCTGTGCAGCGTCGTCAAGAATTGCTCAAAATGGGCATCACCCAGGTTGACACCGACACCGCGCCAGCCCGGGCTGCTTTGCTTGCTCAGCCTTGGTGGCTGGATTGGACAGCGGGTTTGTTCCCGGTGATTCTGGCGGTGTTTCTGCTGCGCTCGTTCCTGTTTGAGCCGTTCAAGATCCCCTCAGGCTCGATGATCCCGACGCTGTGGATCGGTGACCTCATCTTGGTCAACAAGTTTCACTATGGCCTGCGGCTGCCGGTGTTGAACACCAAAATCACCGAAGGTACGCCGCCGCAGCGTGGCGATGTGATGGTGTTCCGCTACCCACCCAAGCCCAGCCTGGACTACATCAAGCGCGTGGTGGGCGTCCCCGGCGATGAGGTGGCTTATCTGAACAAGCGACTCACCATCAATGGTCAGGTGATGCCAACCGCAGCAGTGCCCGAGTTTTTCGATGAAGACGTGATGCGTTACTTCAAACAGTACGAGGAAACGTTCGGCGAGCGAAAGCACCGCGTTCTCAATGACGATGACCGGCCAGGCTTCGTCCCGGGTGCCGATGATTTTCCGTTCAAGGAAAACTGTCGCTACAGTGTCGAGGGTGTCGTCTGCAAGGTGCCGGCCGGGCACTACTTCATGATGGGCGACAACCGCGATAACTCGCTCGACTCACGTTACTGGGGTTTCGTGCCGGATAAAAACATCGTCGGCCGAGCGTTCTTCGTCTGGATGAATTTTGGCAGCCTCAAGCGCATTGGGTCTTTCAATTGAGCCGGATGGTCGCGGCAAGGCTGGGTCTGCGCCAAGGTAGCGACGCGTGAACGACGGGCTGGTCGCCTTGCAGCAGCGTTTGCAGCACGAATTTGCGACGCCGCAACTGCTGGTTCAAGCGCTGACCCACCGAAGCTTCTCGAGCGACCACAACGAGCGATTGGAGTTTTTGGGCGACTCGGTGCTCAACTTGGCCGTGGCCGACCTGCTGTATGAGCGGCTGAAAGCCCTACCCGAGGGCGATCTGTCGCGCGTTCGCGCCAATATGGTCAAGCAGGACACGCTGCACCAACTGGCCCTGGAACTGGGTTTGCCAGAGGTGTTGCGGGTAGGGGAGGGCGAAGCGCGTTCCGGTGGACAAAAACGTCCGTCGATCCTGGCCGATGCGCTGGAGGCCGTGGTTGGCGCGGTGCATCTGGATGCCGGTTTTGTCGCCGCGCAAGCCCTGGTGCAGCGCTTGTTCAAGGGGGTCGAGATCAATCCGCAGATGGACGCTATCGGCAAGGACGCCAAAACCGAGTTGCAGGAATGGTTGCAGGGTCGCAAGATGAAGCTGCCCCTGTACCGAGTGGTCGGCACGCTGGGCATGGCGCACAAGCAGACCTTTGATGTTGAATGTGAAATCACCGAGTTCGGCCTAGCCGAACGTGGCATTGGCGGCTCACGCCGGGCCGCCGAGCAAGCCGCAGCAGCCGCCATGCTGCAATCATTGAAAGCCGGGGCTAGGATATGAACGCAACTGACATGACCGCTGACAAACCAGACAATACGCCTGAGCCCAGTGCCGAGGACCAAGCCTCGGCCTTGGCCAGCATGCTCAAAGGCTTGCGCGCTGCGCCTGCGGGCGGCGTGCCGGTGCCGGGGCAGCGCTGTGGCCTGATCGCCATTGTGGGCAAGCCCAATGTCGGCAAGTCGACCCTGCTCAATGCACTGGTGGGCCAGAAGATCAGCATCACCTCGCGCAAGGCACAGACCACCCGCCA
>CAJAXU010000321.1 GCA_903948045.1 uncultured beta proteobacterium
CCAAGGTGTCGTACAGCTGGCTCAGGTCAGCCGCTATGCCGTCCAGCGCTGCGGCGCCGATGGGCACGCCCTGGTGGTCCATCAACAGCCCATCCATGCTGTCAGCCAGGGCCAGTGCGGCCTCACGCATGCGCTCAAACGGCTGTTCCGCCCGGTCCACCTGCGGCACATCCAGGCTGAGCGTCAACTCCCGTATCGCGGACTGCGCCGGATCATCGGCGAGTGCCGCCTGCGTGTCAAAACTCAGGCCCAGCACCGGCGGCAGCCCCGGCGTGGCCGCAGCAACCACCATCCGTCCCGGAATCGCGCCGGCCACAAAGCCGAGTCGGGCTGCACTTTGCTGCACATAGCCGGGGCTCCATGCCGCATGGCGTGCACGCAGCACAAAGCCCAGCTGGGCGTCGTGCTCACTGGCAAATTGATCCAATTCACGCGCCCGTGCGACCTCATCCTGCATCTCTGGGAACTCCGGCGTGCCGTTCACGGCATCACAAAAGGCCTGGGTTTTCATCACAAATTCAGAGTACTCGATGTCATTCAGCGCGCCGGCACGGTTCGCCAGCTGCACGCCGGCCTGGAACGCGCTGTAGCGCTGGCCAGGCACCGGCACCTCCCAACACTGCGCCTGCTCAGCGTAGCCCTCGATCGCAAACCGCTTGCTGCCCACGCGCCGGGTCGGCGGCATCGCCGCCAAGGCAGCATCACCCGAGACCGGGCTGTCCAGGTTGATGCTGGCGAGCACGTCGATCAGTGCATCCAGCAGCGGCCTTTTCTCCGGCAAAGGCAGCGGAAAGTGCGACAGTTCAAAGGCGGCAGCGTCCAGTGCGGGTTCGATGCCTTCGGTGGCCGCCGGGGTCAGGCCGTCGGTTTCGGTCGAGGCCTGTCGCGGTGCATGGCGCCGCGACACCCAGACGCCATGCAGTGCAACCGCCAGCACCAGCACCGCACCCGCCAGTGCCAACCACATTTGCAGTGGACTAATTTGCATCAGACGGCCTCCGCCAGCGACACCGCGGCATCCATATCCACCGCCACGATGCGTGAGACGCCCTGCTCCTGCATGGTCACGCCAATCAGCTGCTCGGCCATTTCCATCGCGATCTTGTTGTGGCTGATGAACAAGAACTGGGTTTCACGGCTCATGCTGGTCACCAGGCGTGCGTAGCGCTCGGTGTTGGCGTCGTCCAGCGGTGCATCAACCTCGTCGAGCAAGCAAAACGGCGCCGGGTTGAGTTGAAAGATGGCAAAGACCAGCGCGATCGCGGTCAGGGCTTTTTCGCCGCCAGACAGCAGATGAATGGTCTGGTTTTTCTTGCCAGGTGGCTGCGCAATCACCTGCACGCCAGAATCAAGGATCTCGTCACCGGTGATGACCAGGCGTGCGTTGCCGCCGCCAAACAGTTCGGGGAACATCTTGCCAAAGTGCTGGTTCACCGTGTTGAAAGTGCCCGACAACAGTTCCCGCGTCTCACCGTCGATCTTGCGAATGGCGTCTTCCAGCGTGGCCATGGCCTCATTCAGGTCAGCCGACTGGGCATCCAGGAATTGTTTGCGCTCGCGCGCCACGCCGAGTTCGTCCAATGCGGCCAGATTGACCGCGCCCAAGGCCGCTATGTCACGGTTGAGCCGGTCGATCTCTGGCTGCAGCCCGGTCAGACGCACGGGGCCGGCCTCGACGGACGCCTGGAGGGTCACCAAGTCAGCCTGTGCCTCAGCCAGCAACTGGGCATACTGCTCGAAACCCAGACGCGCTGCCTGCTCTCGCAGCTGGAACTCGGTGATGCGCTGGCGCAGTGGCTCCAGTTCGCGTTCGAGCTGCATGCGCCGCTCGTCACTGGCGCGCAGCCGAGCCGTCAGGTCATCGTATTCGCTGCGGCGGGCGCCCAGCGCTTGCTCGCGCTCGAGCTTGGCCGCCAGCGCGTTTTGCAAGCCGCCCTGGGCTGCGGCATCGCTCAGACGCGTCAACTCATCTTGGGCTCTTTGGGCTTCAGCCCGCACCGACTCTGCCTGTTGTGCTGCAGTTTCGATAGCACGGCTGAGCTCTGACCGGCGCGCGTCCAGGCTGCGCAGGGCAAAGGCGGCCTCCTGCGCCCGCCGCTCCAGGCTACGCTGCTGCTCGCGGCCCTCGGCCAGCCGGCGTTCGGCCACCAGCACGCGTTCATCAAGCTGGGCATGGCGCTCCTGGGTGTCGGCCAGCTGCATATCGAGTTCGTCAAATCGGCCTTCGGCTGTGACCCGGCGCTCCTGCAGCTCATCGAGCAGGGCATCCACCTCGGCCCGGTCAGAGGCAATCTGCGCGCTGCGGGCGCGCGCCTGATCGGCCAGCTGCGTCAGGCGAAGGGTCTCAACCTGCAGGTCGTGGGCCCGGCTTTGCCCTTCAGAGGCCTCGCGCCGCAGCACCAGCAGCCGCTGTGAGGCATCGGCGTAAGCCGCCTCGGCGCGCACCAGGGCGGTGCGGGCCTCATCGGTGATCAGCGTTTGCGCACGCAACTGTTTTTCCAGGTTGTCAATGTCTTGCGCGCGCGCGAGCAAGCCCGCCTGCTCCGAGTCCGGTGCGTAAAAGCTCACGCTGTGCAGCCCGACGGCATGCCCGGCCTTGACAAACATCAGCTCGCCCGGGGCCAGCTGCGCGCGCCGCGCGAGCGCCTCCTCCAGGCTGGCGGCGGCGTAACAACCGCGCAGCCAGTCCGTGAGCACGGCACGCTGGCCCGCATCATGGAGCCGCAGCATGTCGGCCAAGCGGGGCAAGGCGGCGGCGGCCTCAGGTTCTGCGGCCAGTGGCGGGCTGAAAAAGGCCAATTTGGTGGGCGGCGCATCATCGGCAAAGGCGCGCACCAGATCAAGCCGTGACACCTCCAGCGCCCCCAGCCGTTCGCGCAGCGCCGCCTCCAGCGCACTTTCCCAGCCGGGCTCCACCTGGATGCGGCTCCACAAACCTTGCAAGTGCTCCAAGCCGTGTCGCTGCAGCCAGGGTTGCAGGCGGCCATCGGTACGCACCTTTTTCTGCAAGGCTTTGAGCGCTTCCAGCCGGGCCGACAGTTCGGCTTGCCGAGCCGAGGTGTCATTCGCCTCCTGCTGCTGACGCCGGCGCTGCACTTCCAGCTCGGGCAGCGCATCCTGCAATTCCTGCAAGCGGGCTTGCGCCAGTGCGGCCGCATCGTTGGCCTGCGCCAGTTGACTCTCCAAATGCTGCAGGCGGGACTCATCGGGCGCGGCCAGCGCACTGCGATCGGCCTGCAGACGTTCACGGCGGCTGCTGAGCTGACGCGCCTGCTCCTCAATGCTGCGCTGCTCGGCGGCCAGCACCTGAATCTGCTGCTGCACCTGCGCCACGCTGGCACGCTGGTCGTTGGCACTGCGCTGCGCCAACCGAAACGCATCTTCGAGCTCGGGCAACTGCCCGGCCTGGTCTTCCACCTGCGCCGCCAGCAGCTCAGACTGCTCGGCGCCCGTCAAGGCCTGCTCATCGAGCCCGGCCAGTTCAGTCTCGGCGCTGTCGCGGCGGGTGGCCCATTGCAGGGCCTGGTCGGCCAGGGTCTGCAACCGTTGCTCGACCCGCTGACGCCCCTCCACCACGAAGCGGATTTCCGCCTCCAGCCGGCCAACCTCGGTGCTGGCCTCGTACAGAAGGCCCTGCGCCTGATTGACCTGGTCACCCGCCGCGTAGTGGGCCTGGCGCACCGTCTCGAGGGCTGCCTCGATCTGGCGCAGATCGGCGAGCCGACTCTCCAGCGCCAGCACAGCGCCCTGCGCCTCGGCCTGCACCCGGGCCTGGTCAGCCTCAGACTCGGCGCGGCGCAAAAACCACAGCTGCTGCTGCTTGCGTGTGGCATCGGCAGTCAGGCCGTTGTAGCGCTGGGCGACCTCGGCCTGACGTTCCAACTTGTCCAGGTTGAGGCTGAGCTCACGCACGATGTCCTCGACCCGGGTCAGGTTCTCGCGGGTGTCGGCCAAGCGGTTTTCGGTTTCACGTCGACGTTCCTTGTATTTGGAAACGCCGGCCGCTTCTTCCAGGAACAGGCGCAACTCTTCGGGCTTGCTCTCGATGATGCGGCTGATGGTGCCCTGGCCGATGATGGCGTAAGCGCGCGGCCCCAGGCCGGTTCCCAGGAACACGTCCTGCACATCGCGCCTTCGAACCGGTTGGCCATTAATGAAGTAGCTGCTGGTGCCGTCACGGGTGAGTACACGCCTGACCGCAATTTCGCCAAATTGGCTCCACTGGCCGCCAGCCCGGTGGTCGGCGTTGTCAAAGACCAGCTCCACACTGGCGCGGCTGGCCGGCTTGCGGGTGGTGGTGCCGTTGAAGATGACGTCCTGCATCGACTCGCCACGCAGCTCCGAGGCGCGCGATTCGCCCAGCACCCAGCGCACTGCATCCATGATGTTGGATTTGCCGCAGCCATTGGGCCCGACCACGCCAACCAGCTGCCCAGGCAGCAGGAAGTTGGTCGGTTCGACAAAGGACTTGAAGCCCGCTAATTTGATGGAATTAAGACGCACGAGGGACTGGGGCTGCTAAAGCGGTCGAAAGATCGGGGCCGGCCACGCCGTCATGATAACCGGCCGCCAGGGCCCGGCGGCTGCGGTGCCGGCACCCGCGTGACCAGCAGCACGCCCGGCAGGATCAGCGCCGCGCCACCCAGGTGGTGCCAGCCCAGCGGCTCGCCCAACACCACCCAGGCCGCCAGGCCGGCGTACAGCGGCACCAGGTACAGCGCCACTGCCACGCGGCTGGCACCCAACACCTTTTGCGACCAGCCGTACATCCAGTAGGCGCCCAGGCCGGGCAACAGAGCTGCTGCCACCGACAGGCCGGTGGCGCGCCAAGTCCAGTCCGGCGTGCTGGCCAGCCCTGTCTCCCACAATGCAAAGGGCAGCAGGCACAGCACGCCGCCGCCGCAAATGGCCGCCAGCCGGGCGGTGGCCCCGAGCGGGCTGGGCCACTTTTTTTGCAGCAGCGCGTACAGCGCCCAGGAGACCACGGCCAGCACGATCCAGCCGTCACCCGCCACCCAGGTCACCTCAGATAGTGCCAGCCAGTGGCCCCGTACCACCACATGCATCACACCGGCCAGCGCCAGCAGCACGCCCGCCATTTGGCGCGGCGCCAGCCGGTCTCCGAGAAAAGCCGCCGCGCCCACGGCAATCAGCACCGGCGAGGCGGTGTAGATCAGGGCGATGTTCATGGCAGCCGTGGTTTGCGCGCCCAGGTAGACCCAGGCGCCGCAGATCAGCATGCCGAAGGCCCCGAGCACCAGGTACTGCCCGGCCGCAGCCCGCAGATGCTGCCGCTGCTGCCACAACTCGTCGCGCGCCAGCAGGGCCAGCACCAGGCCGGCCAGACCCCATCGCACCAGGGCCAGCTGGTGCGGCGCCACCACCCCGGGCGCCAGCCTCGCCACGATGTAGTTCACCGCCCACAGCGCCGGCATCACCCACAGCAGGGCCAGCGCCTGGCGCTGGCGCAGCTCAGGCGTGGACAAAGCGCTCGTCCCGGGCCAAAGCCGTCACTTCGCGCGGGTCCTGCGCCTTGAGCCGATGGTCGCTCCAGACCTGGCGCCAGCGCCGCGCCCCGGGCAGGCCGTGGCGCAGGCCCAGCATATGGCGGGCAATCGGGTACCAGGGCGTGCCATGCTCCGCCGCCTCGCGCAGCATGTAGGCCACCATCTCGGCCTCCACCTGCTCGCGGGTGCGCTCCACGGACGGTACGCCATAAAACAAAGCATCCCATTGGCTCAGCCACCATGGGTTGTGATACGCCTCGCGCCCGATCATCACGCCATCCACCTGCTGCAGCTGGGCCAGCACCTGCTCGCTGCTGGTGAGGCCGCCATTGACCACGATGGTGCAGTCGGGGAAATCCTGTTTGAGCTGATGCACCAGGCCATAGCGCAGGGGCGGCACCTCGCGGTTTTCTTTGGGGCTCAGGCCCTGCAACCAGGCGTTGCGCGCATGCACGATGAAGGTGTTGCAGCCGGCATGGTGCAGCGCGCCGACAAAATCACGCACAAAGTCGTAGCGCTCGGTGCGGTCGATGCCGATGCGGTGCTTGACCGTCACCGGGATGCCCACCACGTCCAGCATGGCCTTGACGCAATCGGCCACCAAAGCCGGCTCGGCCATCAGGCAGGCGCCAAACGCGCCGCGCTGTACGCGCTCGCTGGGGCAGCCACAGTTGAGGTTAATCTCGTCATAACCCCACTGCTCACCCAGCCGCGCGCAGTGCGCCAAATCGCCCGGCTCGCTGCCGCCCAGCTGCAAAGCCAGCGGATGTTCCTCGGGGTTGTAACGGAGATGGCGTGGCACATCACCGTGCAGCAGCGCGCCGGTTGTCACCATCTCGGTGTAGAGCAGCGCGCGCCGGCTCAGCAGCCGATGAAAGTAGCGGCAATGGCGATCGGTCCAGTCCATCATGGGGGCGACGGACAGGCGCCAGCGGTGTTTCAGGTGATCAGACGACAAGGACATCGCCCCAATTATCCCCGTGCCGCCGCCGCAGGAACTTACCGTTTGTTTCCTGCGAACCACGGCGTTTCGCAAGCCTTCAACCCTACGATGCCGGCAGGCCAAGTCACACGCATCTGGCCATTTCCATCGAGGTTCAAATGCTCAGATCTCCTGATTGTCAAACAAGCCCCCGTCGCCGACCACGCCACTTGGCACGAATCAGCACAGCTGTGCTGGCCGCTACGCTTGGCGCCTGCGGCGGTGGCGGCGGTACAGCCACCGGGGGCAGCAATGCCCCGTTCACGCTCACCGGCACCATTGCCGACGGCCCGATCCAGGGCGCCGCTGTTTTCCTTGATCTGAATGGCAACCTGCGGCAGGACGCCGGCGAGCCGATCTCGGCGCCGTCGGATGCCACCGGTGCTTTCAGCCTGCCGGTGGCCGGCCTGAGCGCGGCGCAGCTGGCCACCGCCACGTTGGTGTCCAGCGTGGCCGATACCGCGCGCGATCTGGATGACGGTGGCCAGACCCTGAGTCAGGCTGGCCGTGCCGGCTTTTTGCTGCTGAGCCCGGCCAGCGCCTGGCTGGCGGTAGACCCGGACGGCAGCCTGCAGGGCAAAGCGGCATTCATCAGCCCGATAACCCAGTTGGTGGCAGCAGAAATGGTGTTGAACGGCCTGACGCTGGACGAGGCCCGGGCTGCCGTGCGCAACGCCTTGAAACTGGGTGCGCGCGACCCGCTGGGTGACTTTGTGGCCGGCGGCGATGCCGAGCTGCGCCAACTCGCGCGCAGCCTGGCCACGGCGCTGGGCGACATTGGCCAGGGCGTGGCCGAGCGCGCGCAAGCCGGTTCACTGCAGGGCGATGACCTGCGTGAACAGGTGCGCGAGGTGGTGCAGACCCTCAAGGGGCAACTGGCTGGCGCCTTGGCCGGCAACGGACCTCCCGCCGACCTGACCGGCGTGGTCAGCACCAGCGACGGCGGCTTGCCAACACCAGCCGCAGCGCAAGCGTCGGCGCGGATCACGGCAGACGCCGGGGGCTACAGCGACTTTGTCGTGGTCTTCAAGCCGACGGTGCTGGACCATCTGGCACAGGCCGATCGGCTGACCGCAGCCTACGGCGGCCAGACCCGGTTCGCCTTTGAGAAAGCCCTGAAGGGTTTCACGATTCGTCTGCCGGCTTTGGCTGTCGAGCCCTTTCTGGCCGCGATGGACCGCAACCCACTGATCGATTTTGTCGAGCCCGACCAGGCGGTTCAGACCATGCAGACCACGCAAACCGGTGCCACTTGGGGCCTGGACCGCCTGGACCAGCGTGATTTGCCGCTGAGCAGCAGCTACACCTACACCGCCACAGGGAGCAATGTGCGCGCCTATGTGGTCGACACCGGCATTCGCGCCACCCACACCCAGTTTGGGGGTCGGGTCACAGCCGGCTACACCGCCATCAACGACGGCAACGGCACCAACGACTGCAACGGCCACGGCACCCACGTGTCCGGCACCATCGGCGCCAGCACCTGGGGCGTGGCCAAAGGCGTCACGCTGGTGCCGGTGCGGGTGCTTGATTGCAGCGGCTCTGGTGCCACCAGCGGCGTGATAGCCGGCCTGGATTGGGTCGTGAAAAACGGCTCCAAACCCGGGGTCGTCAGCATGTCGCTGGGCGGCAGCCCATCCTCCAGCCTGGATACGGCTGTGGCCAACACCGTGGCAGCCGGCTACACCGTGGTCGTGGCGGGTGGCAACAACAATGCCAACGCCTGCAATTACTCACCGGCGCGGGCACCCTCCGCGATCACTGTGGGTGCCACCACCAGCAGTGATGCGCGGGCTTCGTACTCCAACTTCGGCAGTTGCCTGAGCCTGTATGGCCCGGGCAGCCTGGTGGCCTCCACTTACAGCAGCTCAGACACCGCGACCGCCACTATGAGCGGCACCTCGATGGCCACGCCGCACGTGGCGGGTCTGGCGGCGTTGATCCTGCAGGGCAGCCCCACTGCCAGCCCGGCCACGGTCAAAAGCCAGGTGGTCACCACCGCCAGCTCGGGCCGGGTCAGCGACGCGGGCTCAGGTTCGCCCAATCTGCTGGCCTACACCCTGGGCACCGGATCGGTGACGCCACCGCCGCCCCCGCCACCCAGCACCGTGGTCGTCTCGGTGGCCAACCTGACAGGCAGCACCGCCACCGTGCGCCGCGGCTGGCGGGCCACCGTCACCGCAACGGTGACCAACAGCGCCGGCCAGCCGGTCGCGGCAGCGCTGGTGAGCGGCGGCTTTACAGTGGGTGGCGCGGCCCTGAGCTGCACCACGGCCAGCAACGGCGTCTGCAGCGTCAGCAGCGGCACCCTGTCGAGAACCACGCCCAGCACCACCTACACCATCAGTGGCGTCAGCGGAACGGGCCTGAGCTTTGATGGCACCAAAAAGAGCGTGACCCTGACCAAGCCCTGAGGCCGACCACCTGCGGCTCAGTCCCTACCAGTTGCAGAGCGTGCCGTCGTGGGCCAGCCGGTTGACCGGCAGATAGGCGCGTTGGTAGGGGTATTTGGCCGCCAGCGCCTCGTCGATCTCCACGCCGTGGCCCACGGCTTCCCCGCTGTGCATGAAGCCCGCCTTGAAGGTATAAGCATGGGGAAAAACGGCGTCCGTCAAGTCGGTGTGGCGCATGTACTCCTGGATGCCGAAGTTGGGCACCCAGGTGTCAAAATGCAGCGCGGCACCCATGCATACCGGCGACAGGTCGGTGGCGCCATGGCAGCCGGTGCGCACCTGGTAGAGCGCGGCCAGGTCGGCAATCCGGCGCAGGTGGGTGATGCCGCCGGCATGGACCACCGTGGTGCGGATGTAGTCAATCAGCTGGTTCTGGATCAGGTCCTTGCAGTCCCAAATGGTGTTGAACACCTCGCCCACAGCCAGTGGCGTGGTGGTGTGTTGCCGGATCAGCTTGAAGGCCTCCTGGTTTTCGGCCGGGCTGGCGTCTTCGATCCAGAACAGGTGGTAGGGCTCCAAGGCCTTGCCCAGTCGGGCGGCTTCAATCGGCGTCAACCGATGGTGCACGTCGTGCAACAAATGAATATCCGGGCCGACGGCCTGGCGCACCGCATCAAACAGCTTGGGCGTGTGCAGGAGGTACTTTTCTGACGACCAATCGTGTTCGCTGGGCAGGTCAGCATCGGCCGGCTCATAGAACATATTGCCCTTGCCCACGCCGTAGACCTTGTCCAGGCCCGGCACGCCACTTTGAGCGCGAATCGCCTGGTAGCCCATCTCTTTGTAACGCAGGACTTCCTCGACCGTCTGACTGATATCGCGCCCGTTGGCGTGGCCGTAGACCATCACGCCGGTTCGGCTGCGCCCACCCAGCAACTGGTACAGCGGCATGTTGGCGGCTTTGGCCTTGATGTCCCACAGCGCGGTGTCCACCGCGGCGATGGCGCTCATGGTGACAGGGCCCCGGCGCCAATAGGCGCCACGGTACAAAAACTGCCAGATGTCCTCGATCTGGTGGGCATCGCGCCCGATCAGGCAGGGAATCACATGGTCGGTGAGGTAACTCACCACCGACAGCTCGCGCCCGTTCAGGGTGGCGTCGCCGATGCCGGTCAGGCCCTCATCGGTCTCGATCTTGAGCGTGACAAAGTTGCGGCCTGGGCTGCAGACGATCACGCGGGCGTTGGTAATTTTCATGGTTTGAACTTTCTTGCGATGTTGTCGAACACACGGCACTCACCTCAGATCTTAGATTGGCCGCCGAGCCAAACGCCCGTGAGTTGGGGTGCCACCATCGTCGCGTCCCAATTGAACCGTATCAAATCTGCGGGCTGCCCGACGGCCAACCGCCCACGGCCTCCAACCCAACGGCCGGGGTGCTCGGTCGCCAGTGCCAGGGCGTCACGCAGGTCGAGCTTGGCATCGCGAACCAGCGTCGCCACCCCAGCCAGCAAGGGCAGCGCTGCGCCAGCCAGGTACTGGTCACTGCCGTCGTTCATGCTAAGCCGGCCATTGCCACCCAGTTTGACCGCCCCGCCGATAGAGGCCTGGTAATGCCCGGGCGGCATGCCTCCGAGCGCGGTCGCATCTGAGACGATCATCGACCGCGCCAGCCCCTTGCTGCGCAACATGACCTGCAACAACTCAGGTGCCAGATGGTGGCCGTCGGCAATGAAGGACGCACACAGCCGGTCGTCCGCCAGTTGGGCCCAAAACGGGTTACGGCGGCGATTGATCTGGGCATGCATGCCATTACCCAAGTGGGTGGACAGGCGCGCGCCGGCTTGCACCGCGTCGGCAATCTGCGCTGGACTGGCATCGGTATGCCCCAGTGCCACATGCACACCCGATGCCACCAAATGGGCAATGTAGTCGGCCGCGCCGGGCCAGTGCGGGGACAGCGTGACCATGCCCACCACCGCGCCACTGGCGCTTTGCCAACGTTCGAATTCAGCCACACTGGGCGGACGCACATGCGCCGCTGGATGGGCGCCGCGGGGCCCATCCTCGGGGGCAATGGCCGGGCCTTCGACATGCACGTACGGCACCATGCGCGCCACGATGGGGAACAAGCGCCGCGCGGCCTGAATCGCCACCAGCGCACGGGTCAATTGCGCCTCAGAAGCAGTGATCAGGGTCGGCAAAAAGGTGGTGACGCCAGAGGCCAGCATGGCCAGGGCCAGCGCGTGCACGGTCTCGGCCGTGAGCCGCTCGCCGTTGAGGTCGTGACCGCCATAGCCGTTGACCTGCAGGTCAATCAGGCCCGCCGCCAGCCAGCCCGGGCCTGCCGCTTGCGCGGACGGGGTGTCACTGTGCAGGGCCTGAATCAAGCCGTCGCGAACCTCAACTGTCAGTGCCTGTCCCGTGCCGGGTTCCAGGCCGTGGATCTGGTGGGCGGCCGATTCGGTCACGCTTCAGGCCCTTGATGCCGGCCGTTGTGACAGGCTGCTGGCTGCCGCAGCATCCAGCAAAATCGTGCAATTGGCGTGCCGCTGCACAATGGATGCCGGGCACGCCGGATCGACCGGGCCTTCAATCGCGCGCTTGACAGCGGCTGCCTTGCGCTGGTCAGGAATGGTCAGCAACAAGGTCTTGCTGCGCATGATTTGCTGGATCGACATGGAGATCGCCTGCGTGGGAACCTCCTCCAAAGACGGAAACCAGCCTTCGCCCCACTGCTGGCGACGGCAGCCTTCGTCCAGATTCACCACGATGTACGGGTCTTGCACCTCAAAGTCGGCCGGTGGGTCATTGAAAGCCAGGTGCCCGTTTTCGCCAATGCCGGCAAAGCACAAATCCACGGCCCTACCGGCCAACAAGCTGTTGAGGCGAGCCAACTCAGCCTGCAGATCGGGCGCATCGCCATTCACCGGGACAAAGGTCGGCTGCACGGCCAGCGGCGCCAGGAAACGCTGGCGCAAATAAAGCCTGAAGCTGGCCGGATGGGTTGCCGGCAAATTGATGTATTCGTCCAGATGAAACGCCGTCACGCGCGACCAGTCGATGTCAGGCTCGCGAACCAAGGCTTCGAGCAGCGCGAACTGGCTCGCGCCCGTCGCCACAATGATCGTGGCCTCACCGCGACGGTCCAGGGCCTCCCGAATCACTGCCGCGCCGAATTTTGCCGCCTCACGGCCCAGATCACTCGGCTGGTCTATCAATTGAACTTGCACGATGCTTATCTTTCTTTATTTGCTTGGGGTCGGCTGCTTGACGCGGCTGACCAACTGTGTCGGATTGACGAAGCGCAGCGCAATCAGCAACCACAGCAGGGTGATGGTCATGTAGATCACCGCCATGGCGTCGATGGACTGCACGGCGCGCACGCCCGAGGCGAACACGGCGTAGTACAGCGCCACCACCAGCGTCTGGCTGGTCGGCCCGGCGGTGAGAAAAGTCAGCTCGAACATGGCGATGGTTCGCACCATGACCAGCAAGAGCGCCGCCAGCACGCCGGGCGCCAGCATCGGCACCAGCACGCGGATGAACAGCTGGAAGGTGCTGGCACCAAAAACGCGCGCTGCCGATTCAATCCGCGGGTCGATCTGCTCAATGAACGGAATCATCACCAGAATCACAAAGGGCACGGTCGGCACCAGGTTGGCCAGAATCACGCCCCACACTGTGCCCCCCGGCCCCAGTTGGTACAGCACAGTGGCCAGCGGAATGCCGTAGGACACGGGCGGCACCATCAAGGGCACCAGAAACAGCAGCATCACCCAGCGCTTACCAGGAAATTCGCGCCGCGCCAGTGCATAGGCTGCCGGCACACCGAGCAAACCGGCCAGCAGTGCCACTGCCGCCACCACTGAAAAGGTGGTGATCAGGATGTCGCCCAACTGGAACTCTGCCCAGGCCGACGAATACCAGCGCAGCGTCCAGCCGTCGGGCAACCAGGAACGCAGCCAGCGCGTGGCAAACGAGCTGACGATCACACTGCCAATCAGCGCCAGCAGGTTCACCAGAAACCATCCGGTGACAGCCCAGATGGCATAGACCCACAGCGTCTCGCCGGTGCTGCGCAGGGTGTTGAACGGCCTGAATCGGGCCAGCACAGCGCGCATCATCCCTTACCCCCGACGACTGGGCCGCGGTACACCAGTGAGCGCAGTGACAGCACCGCCACCACCACCCCCAGCTGCACCACACCCATCAGCATGGCGATGGCCGAGGCCATGGATTCGTCATACTCTTCAAAAGCGGCGTGGTAGGCCGCGACCGAGATGACGCGCGTGGCGTTCGCCGGCTCGCCCACCAGCACCGCCGAGGGAAACACCGAAAACGCCTGCACGAACGACAGACAAAAGGTCATGCTCAGGCCGGGCAGCAGCAAGGGTAAAAAGATATGCCGAAAACGCGCTGCCGGCCGGGCCCCCAGCGTGGCGGCTGCATGCTCCAGCGCCGGATCAATGCCCGTAACGTGGGACAGCGTGAGCAGAAACGTGAAGGGGAAGCCGGTGATCAGCAGCGACAGCAGGACGCCCCAGTAGTTGTGCGTAAGCTTGACCGGACTGCTCATCAGCCCGAGGTCCATCAAGGTCCGGTTGAACCAGCCTTGCGGACCAAAATAGCCCAGCATGCCCTGCGCCACCAGCACGGTGCCGAGTGTCATGGGCAGCACCAGCAGCGTGGTCAGCAGGCGCTGTCGCGTCATCAGCCGCACGCGCATGGCCACCGGCACCGCCAGCAGCAGGCTCACCAATGTGACCGGAAAGGCCAGCGCCAGCGTCTTGCCCAGGGTGTCAAACAAAAAGGGGTCGCCAAAAAAGCGCTGGTAATTGCCGAGCCAGCCACCCACTTTCGGCTGAAACGAGACGACCAGGCCGTACAAAAAGGGGTAGACAAACAGACCCAGCAGCAGCAGCAGCGCGGGCAGCACCAACAGGGTGCTGCCATCAATGCCGCGGCCAGCCAGCTTTTGCCGCCAGTTGGGGGGTGGCGTTGTCATGCGGGATAGACCAGGGCCCGGTCCGGATCACTGGCCAGGTTGACGGTGTCACCGATGCGCAGCGCGTGGCCTACCGAGAAATAGACGGTTTGTCCATCGGCGGTTTTGCCGGTGGCCTGAAAACCGCGCCCCCGGTACTCGGTGAGTTCCACCGTCACCAAAAGCCCGGGCAGACCATGGGGCTGCACGCTCAGGTCATCTGGCCGGACCGCCAGCACCACTTGCTCACCCAAACCGCTGCGGCGTGCCCGCCCGGTCAAGGGCTGGGTCGGGTGGCCGGCACTGCCGATCGCCACTGTCACCCGTTCGCCCTGCTGGGTCAGGGTTCGACCCGCCAGGCGGTTGCGAAATCCCATGAAATCGGCCACCGCCAAGTCAATCGGCAAATCATGCAGTTCGGCCGGACTGCCGACCTGCTGCACCTGGCCATCGCGCATCACCACGATGCGGTCAGCCAGGGACAGCGCCTCTTCCTGGTCATGAGTGACGTAGACCGTGGTCGCGCCCTGCTGCAGGTGAATGCGCCGAATTTCCTGGCGCATCTCCAGTCGCAGCTTGGCGTCCAGGTTGGACAGGGGCTCATCCATCAACACCAGTGAGGGCTCAATGGCGATGGCGCGGGCAATCGCCACCCGCTGCTGCTGACCGCCAGAGAGTTGCCCGGGCAGCTTGTGCGCCTGCTCCTGCATGCGCACCAAAGCCACCGCGGCATCCACCCGCCGGCTCAGCTCGGCCCCCGGGACACCCCGCATGCGCAGGCCAAAGCCGATGTTGTCGCGCACCGTCATATGCGGAAACAGGGCGTAGCTCTGGAACACCATGCCAAAACCCCGCTCCTCGGTCTTGAGCAGATCGATGCGCTGGTCATCGAGCCGAATGGTGCCACCGGTCATGGGCAACAGCCCCGCGATGCAGTTCAGCGCCGTCGACTTGCCACAGCCCGACGGCCCAAGCAGCGCCACGAATTCGCCGCGCTGGATGTCGAGCGAGACCCCATTGAGCGCCTTGAAGTCGCCAAAGGTCCGGGCCATGCCCTCGATATGCAGCGTGCGAAAGTTCTGTCCGGTCTGCAACATCATTTGGCGCGCTTGGCCCCTACCAACTGATCCCACATGCGGAAGGCCACCACCATCTTGGTGGTGTCGAGCGGCAATTCGATCGGGTTATTGGCGATCAGGCTGGCGTACTCGGGGCGGCCAAACTCGCGGATCACGTCCTGGCTGCGTTTGGGCGCCAGGCTCAGCGGCACGTTCTTGACCGCCGGACCGGGGTACAGGTAGCCCTCGTCATAGGAAATAGCTTGCATCTCAGGCTTGAGAATGTGCGCCATGACATCGAGCGTGACCGCCAGCCGGTCGTTCGGAATGCCCTTGGGAATGCACATGAAGAACGCGTCTGACACCCAGTGGAAGCCCTTGAGCGTGCCAATGGCGGCCGATTTCGGCACGATGCCCAGAGCGCGCGGGTTGATGTCCCAGCCGGTCGTGGTGATGATGATGTCGCGTGACCCTTCGCCGAACTCTTTCATGGTGGCGCCTGTGCCAGTGGGGTAGTACTCGACATATTTGCCGAGCTCCTGCAGGTAAGCCCAGGTTTTCTCCCAGCCCAGCACCGGGTCGGCCGGGTCTTTGTCTTTGAGCAGGTAGGGCAAGCCCATCATGAAGGTACGGCCCGGGCCCGAGTTGGCGGGGCGCGCGTACATGAAACGGTTGGGGTTGGCCTTGGCCCAGGCCAGCAGTTCCTCGGCCGTGGTCGGCACATTTTTGACACGCTCGGGCGCGTACTCAATCAGGGGGCCCGAGGGGTAATAGTTGCAGACCACGCCAAAGCCGCGACCCTGAACTTTGTGCAGCCGCAGGGCAGCCGGCTCGTAATTGGACTCCAGGTTCGGGAACTTGACATCGTGCTCGGGCAAAATTTTCAGCCACAAGTCTTGCTCCAGACCCGCCGCGAGGCCGTCACTGCCGGTGAGCACCAAATCGATGTCCAGACGGCCAGCGGCCTGTTGGGCCTTGAGCTTGCTCGCCAGTTCTGGCGCTGGCGCCTTGATGAATCCGATCCGGGACACGTACTGGCTTCGGGTATTTTTGTAATCTTCGAACGCTGGCTGAATCAGGGCCAAGGCACCGCCCACGTCCATCACATTGATGGCCACCGGTTGCTTGGGCAAGTCTGGGCTCGCCGCATGCGCCGACAGGGGCATGCCAACAACGCCGGCCAAGGCGCCGCCGGACAGGCCACGCAAAAAATTCCGACGATCGAATTCACTGGAAAAATCAGTCATTAGCCATCTCCTGGAAAGATAAGTGCAAGCACACGATGCACCTACATTGGTGCACCAAATTTCATTTTAGAACCAGCTTGTTTTTAAATCAACCACTATTCACCATCATTGGGGTTTATCCGGATATCGATTGCTTATTGGTGATTTTTTAACTCTAACGAACAAGGTCGTCTTAAAATTTACCCATGCGCAGAACGACCCGACAACAGTTGCAGGAGGTTCCCCAACCGGTCGGCTCTCCAACCGTCGCCTTTGAGGCTCCGGCGTGGTTTGAATGGCTTGACAGCGCAGGCAAAAACGGCGCCGTCCTGGCATTCGTGTCGATCCTGATGGGCGCCGCCACATCTCGAAGCGCCATCTCCAAACAGCTGCGCGTGCGCTCGACCACTGTCTCAGCCTGGGTTAGCGCCATGGTCAAAGCCCAACTGGTCACTGAACTGCCCAGCAAACCTGGCGGCCGTGGCCGCCCGATGGGCCAATTGATCGCCAACCCCAACCGCTTGGCCGTCGCCGTCCTGATGGTCCACAGCCAGGCGCTGCACATGGTCACAGTCAATTTGCTGGGACAGGAAATCTGGCACGACAGTGCTGCGGTCGATCCAAATTGCGATAACGCGGCCATGCGCGCCACTTTGCAGGCCTTGCAGCAAGAAGCCTGCGCGCAGCTCCCGCAAGGCACCAGCTTGGTGGGTATCAGCTACTCACTGTCTGGACTGATCAATGTCGGAGATGCCAATTGGGTTTTCGCTGCCCGCTGGCCCGGCATCAAGAACCTCAAATTGGCAGACCTTCCGGCACCGGCCGGCCGCGCTATGCACGTGGTGCGCAACATGGATGCGCAGCTGCGCGCCCGGTGCATCCGCCGCGGCGCCGCAGGCGCCTCGGAACGCACCCTCATGCTGCACTGGGGCTATGGCATTGGGGCAGCCTTCAGCGCAAGCAATGGTGCCAGCATCAACAACACAACCGGGTTCGGCGAGGTCGGTCATTGGCAACTGTCTCATCAAACCCTGCGCTGCCGGTGCGGCCATCACGGCTGTCTCGAGACCGTGGCTGCGCTGTGGGCGATTGGGCCTCAGTTGCTGGGCGCCAATTTCGACGACGCGATGGATGAAACCCAGGCCGCCGAGTTGCTGCGGGTGATGCCGCTGACTGAGCATCCGGCATTCAACCTGGCGCTCCAGGAGGTGGTGCTGGCCGCCTGTAACCTCTGTCGGGTATTTTTTCCCAGCCATCTGGTCATCACAGGCCCGTTCATTGAGAACCCTGGGGCCTGGGCTGCTTTCACCGACGCTTTCGCCAAGCGCGGCATCCTGGTCGATCTGCCTTTGCCCCGGCTGGAGGCCCAAAGCAGTGGCCATCAGCTGGAGCAGGAAGGCGCCTCGGCGCCGCTGCTGATGGGTGGCCTGTTGCAACTGCTGAATGAAACGGCAATGTGACGCAACGCACATCTGTCCAAGGCATGGCTACCGTGGTACTGCGTGGACCAAACGGCGAGCAAGCCACCATTTTGTTGCAGGGCGCTCACCTGCTGTCCTGGATTCCGGCGGGGGCCGATGAACAGCTCTACCTATCAGCCAATTCGGCCTGGGCAGCGGGCAGCCCCGTCCGCGGTGGCGTGCCGGTGATCTTCCCGCAGTTTGCCAAGCTCGGCCGGCTGGCCCAGCATGGGTTTGCGCGTACCCTGCCCTGGCAACTGGACAAGACCAGCAGCAACGCCACGACCGCAGTGCTGGTCCTGCGCGATGACGACGGCACGCGCTTGCTGTGGCCTCAGTCGTTCGAGTTGCAGCTGCGCATCCACATCACCGGACGGCAGTTGCACCTGGAACTCAGCTGCCTGAACACCGGGACGACCCCATTCGATTTCACCAGTGCCCTGCATACCTACCTGGCCGTGACAGACATCGGCCAGGCCAAGGTTCTTGGCCTCGAGGGCCTGCCCTACATCGATGCGGTCGACCAGCAGGAAAAAATGCAGTACGAAGCTCTATGGGCAACCCAAGGCCAACTCAACCGCGTCTATCGCCAGTGCCGGCCAGACCTGCTGCTGCATGAACAACAGGGAGAGGCTCTGCGCCAAATCGCCATCCGCCAGCAGGGTTTCTCAGACGTCGTGGTCTGGAACCCGGGGGAAGCCTTGTGCGCCACGTTGCCGGACATGACGCCGCAGGGTTACCTGAATATGCTGTGCGTTGAGGCCGCCCAGCTCAGCCAGCCAGTGCACCTTGACCCGGGACAACGCTGGATTGGCGCGCAAAGCCTGCAATTGCTGTAAATCTTGCCAGAGCCAAGCACCGTGACAATTTAGCAAAAAGTGGCCCTAGGCCCCGTATTCATTGAACAGTTAGCTATTACTTATATAGCATTCTAGCGTAGGCCAATGGCTTTGCCATTGCTGTGGCGGACCCACCCGGCGCATCGGCCCAACTGGCCATCCCTTGACACTGCGCAAGCTTCCCAGCCCGCTCTCCTGCCACAGTCGCAGCCAGCAAGCCAACCGTGAATGCCACCTAAAGCCGATGGCTCCAACCACCCATGACGGTATCGCCGTATTTACAGCCCATGGCCTGAGCAAGACCTACCAAATGGGCGAGGTCCAGGTCCACGCCTTATGCGATGTCGACCTGACCATCTACCGTGGTGAGTTCATTGTGCTGCTTGGGCCCTCGGGCAGCGGCAAATCCACCCTGCTGAACATTCTGGGCGGGCTGGACCGGCCCAGTAGCGGCGTGGCGCGGTTCGCCGACCATGATCTGACAGCAGCCACCGACGCCCAGCTCACCAGCTACCGGCGTGAACACGTGGGCTTTGTGTTTCAGTTCTACAACCTGATCCCCAGCCTGACCGTACGCGAAAACGTCGAGTTGGTGACCGACATTGCCGAGCGCCCCATGCCAGCCGCAGAGGCCTTGGCCATGGTGGGGCTGGCCGCACGGCTGGACCATTTTCCGTCGCAGCTCTCTGGTGGTGAACAGCAACGGGTGGCCATTGCCCGCGCCATCGTCAAGCGTCCCGAAGTGTTGCTCTGTGACGAACCCACAGGCGCGCTGGACTACGTGACCGGCAAACTGGTACTAGAGGTGATTGAACGCGTTAACCGCGAGCTCGGCACCACCGCAGTGGTCATCACCCACAACGCCGCCATTGCCAGCATGGCTGACCGGGTATTGCACCTGGGCGGGGGCCGCATCCAACGGATTGAAGTCAACGCCCGAAAACTAACCCCGGCCGAGCTCTCTTGGTGAAAGCGCTGGACCGCAAGCTGCTGCGCGACTTGCGCCTGATGTGGAGCCAGGCGCTGACCATTGCCCTGGTGGTTGCCAGTGGTGTGGCCGGGTTCATCACCAGTTTCAGTGCCTATGACGCCCTGTCCTGGTCGCGTGACCTGTATTACGCCGACGCCCGTTTTGCTGACGTCTTCGCCACGCTCAAACGAGCACCGCTGGCCCTGGAGCGTCAGCTGCAGGCCATCCCTGGCGCCGCCAGCGTCGAAACGGGCTTGAGTGAAATTGTGCCCGTCAGCCTGCCCCTGGTGGCCGACCCGATCGTGGGCAGGCTGATCGGTCTTGATGCCCGTACGCCGCAACGCCTGAACCTGGTGCAACTGCGAAGCGGCCGCATGATTGCACCCCACCAGCAGGGCGCGTCCGTTGGCGCACTCGAGGTCGTGGTGTCGGAGGGCTTTGCCCTGGCCCGCCAGCTGCGCCCTGGTGACCGCATCTCGGCACTGGTTAACGGTCGGCGCGAACCCCTATTGATTGTGGGCATCGGCCTGTCACCCGAGTACATCTTTGCCGGCATGGGTGGCTCACCTGATCAGCGCGGCTTTGGCGTTTTCTGGGTAGACCGCGAGGCATTGGCGGCCGCCTACAACATGTCAGGCGCGTTCAACCAGGTCTCGATTCGACTCGCCCCGGGCGCCAGCGAGGGCGCCGTCATCGATACCCTCAATCGACTGCTGACACCTTATGGGGGTATTCAGGCGCATGGTCGTGACCTGCAGATGTCGCACCTGATCCTGAACTCCGAGATCAAGGAGCAGCGTGTGCTCGGCACCGTGCTGCCCAGCATTTTTCTCGCGGTTGCCGGCTTCCTGCTCAACGTCGTGCTGAGCCGCCAGATTGCGACCCAGCGTGAGCAGATCGCCGCCCTGAAGGCTTTGGGCTATGACAACCAGGCCATCGGCCTGCATTACCTGCAAATGGTGATGGTCATTGTGGCGCTGGGCGTGCTGATTGGTCTGGGCCTGGGTGCCCTGCTGGGCCATTGGTTTGTGGGCATTTACGCCGATGTGTTCCGCTTTCCAGAGCTCTACTACCGCGTCCGGCCGGCCCTGATCCTGACCGCGGTCGGCGTAGCCTTGCTCGCCAGTGTGCTGGCCACGCTGAACGCCATTCAGGCCACCGTCCGGCTGGCGCCTGCCGAAGCCATGCGACCACCGGCACCCGGCATCTACCGACCCATGTTGATCGAGCGGATGGGCTTGCGCCACTGGCTGTCACCCGCCGTGCGCATGATCTTGCGCACCATGGAGCGTCGCCTGCTGCGCACAGCACTGACGATCCTGGGGATTTCAGTGGCGATGGCGATTGTCATCACCGGCGCCTTCTGGCGCGACTCGATTGCGGTGCTGATGGACACTCAATTCAACCGGGTGTTGCGTGGCGATGTCACGGTGATACTGACCGAGGCCAGCCCTGCGGCGATCCAGCACGAGCTGGCGCGGCTGCCGTATGTCAATGCGGTCGAGGGTATGCGCTCCGTAGCGGTGCGATTGGTCAATGCCAACCACCACTGGCGCGGCAGCATTCAGGGCAAGGCCAGCGCACCTCAGTTGCAGCGCATCATCTCGCTGCAACAGCAGGTGCTGGCCGTGCCGCAAGACGGCCTGCTGCTGACCGACCGACTGGCGGACAGGCTGCAAGTGCAGGTGGGCGACAGCGTGCGGGTGGAGCTGATGGAAGGTCGCCTGGACGTATTGGCGCTGCCGGTAGCGGGGATCGTGCCTGAGATGATGGGCATGAACGCCTACATCGAGCGCCGGGTGCTCAACCGCTTGCTGCGCGAGGGGGACGTCGTCAACCAGCTGACGCTCGCAGTGGACCGCGATCACGACGAAGAACTTCTCAACCGTCTGAAAGAACTGCCTCGGGTAGGGGCGGCCATCAGCAAATCGGTGATGCTGCGCAACATCGAGGAGGTGACCGCCCGCAATGTGCTGGTGTTCAGTGCCATCCTGACGCTGTTCGCCACCGTGATTGCGATCGGTGTGGTTTACAACAACGCTCGCATCGCGCTGGCTGAACGCGCCTGGGAACTTGCCAGCCTGAGGGTGCTGGGCTTTACCCGAGGCGAAGTGTCTGGCTTTTTGCTCGGCGAGCTGGCCATCGAGATTGCGCTGGCAACGCCCCTGGGCATGCTGCTGGGCTACCTGCTGGCGTCCATGATCGTCGGCTTGATCAAGACCGATGAGTTTTATTTTCCGTTCGCAATTGCACCGCCCACCTACGCCTTTGCCGCTTTGTCGGTACTGGCAGCCGGCGTGGTCAGCGCGTTGATCGTGCGCCGTCGCGTCGACACCCTGGACCTGGTGGGCGTGCTGAAAACCCGCGAGTGAGCCTTTTTGGAGATACCCCATGAAAAAACGATGGTTGTTGGCGCTGGCTGCCCTGGCCCTGGTCACCCTGCTGGTCTGGGCCCTGTGGCCGGCGGCCCGGCTGGTAGAGACTGCCGTGGTCACACAGGGCCGATTTGAACGAGCGGTACAGGAAGATGGCCGTACCCGCCTGCGCGAGCGCTACCTGGTGTCGGCGCCGCTGGGTGGGCGGCTGACACGCATCACCTTACGGCAGGGCGACGCTGTGGCCAAAAATGCCGTGGTCGCCCTGCTCTGGCCCAACACACCCGCCATGCTCGACGAGCGCAGCACCGCCGAACAGCTGGCGCGCGCCAACGCGATGGCGTCCAACCTGGCGCGCGCGCAGGCCGGTGTCGGCCGTGCCAGCGCGGCCTTGTCACAGGCCCGCGCCAACCTAACCCGCTCTGAGACCTTGGCAGAACAGGGCTTTGTGTCGCCGAATCAGAACGAGACCGGCCGGCTGGACGTGCGGCTGCGCGAGCAGGAACTGGAGAGTGCACGCCAGGAAGAAGCCGCCACCCGGCACGAACTGGAGCAGGTGCGAGTGGCCCTGCGCCAGGTGTCGACCGCTGGCCCAGCAGCGCAACAGCGCCCTTTCGAGGTGCGCTCTCCCGTGGCAGGCCGGGTGCTGAAGATCACGCACAGCAGCGAAACCGTGGTCCCGGCTGGCGCCACCCTGATGGAGTTGGGCGACCCGAGTCGCCTGGAGGTGGTGGTCGACCTGCTGACCGAAGACGCCGCACAGATCAGCCCCGGCACCCCCGTGCAGCTGGCCAATTGGGGCGGCGCGGCTGTGCTGGAAGGTCGGGTTCGGCTGGTGGAGCCGGCAGCCTTCACCAAGGTCTCAGCGCTAGGGGTCGAGGAACAACGGGTGAATGCGGTGGTCGACATCACCACGGCGCCAACGCAATGGCAGTCGCTGGGCGACGGCTTCAAGGTGGATGTGCGGGTGCTGGTGCAGGTGGTGGAGCAAGCCATCCAGGTTCCGGTCAGCGCCTTGTTTCCGGTGGGTGGGCGGGCTGGCCTGTTCGTGCTGGAGCAAGGCCATGCCCGCTTGCGTGAGGTGGAGATCTCGGCACGCAACGGGATGCAAGCCTGGATTCGCACCGGCCTGACACCCGGCACCACGGTGATCGTTTATCCAGACGCCAAGCTGAAGGACGGTGAAGCGGTCAGACCCCGTTGAGTGGCCGACGGTGCCGGTGGCGGATCAACCCACCACGCACCAGGGCGCGGCGTTATGGGCCAGGCCCATCCAGAGCGCCCATGTCGCACTGCCGGCCAGCGCCAGACCGGCCAAACGCACGCCCCAGTCCCCACCCACCCGGCCTGAACCCCCTTGGCCCGCGTGACCCCGGCCACGCAGGCGCAGCCAGAGCCAAGGCCCAAGCAACATCGACACGCCACTGCCCAAAGCAAAGAGCGCCATCACAGCCGCCCCCTGCCAGACCTGCCCGGTCAGCGCTGCGACCAAGAGGGCCGAATACAGCAAGCCACAGGGCAGAAATGTCCATAAGGCCCCCACCACCACCGGCATGCCCCGGCCGTGACCCGCGGCCAATTGGCGCGCGCGCCCCCAAAGCGAGCGACCGACACGCTCCAGCCAGACCGGTTGCTGCGCTTTGAAGAGCAGGAGCAGCCCGACCACCAAGGCGCCGATGTGCAAAAGGCTCCAAACCGGCCGCAGTGCCGCTGATTGCACCGTCAACCAGCCCAAGCCCTGCATCGACGCCGCTGCCAGCCCCCCCAGTGCTGAATAGCCCAGCACGCGGCCGGCCTGAAACCCCCACAGTGCCGATGCCCGGTGCGGACCCGCCGCCTGGGCAATGCCGGCACAGGCGGCACCGCACATGGCAACACAGTGCGGCCCACCGGCCAGGCCCATCAGCAAGGCCGTCACAGCCAGCGAACTCTGCATAAAAAAACGTCAGATGATGCGCGAAAAGCGCGTACGGGTACGGTCAGACTGCAAGTACCGGTCAAACACCATGGCCACGGCTCGGACGAAATACCAGCCCGTGGCCGTCACCTGGATACCGCTGCTGTCCAGCGTCACCAAGCCCTGGTCAGCGAGGGTCTGCAGCACTGTCAGCTCGGCAGCAAAGTAGCGACCAAAATCAACCAGCCAAGCCAGCTCGATCGACTCGAATTGGACTTGCCCTTGGCACATCAACGCCATGATGACCGCGCGTCGCAGCAGGTCGTCACGCGACATCGCCAGGCCCCGCACCACTGGAAAGCGGCCCTGATCCAGCCGGTCGCAGTACTCGGACATGGTCTTGGCATTTTGGCTGTAGGTGGCGCCAATTCGCCCGATCGACGAGACGCCCAGCCCAATCAGGTCGCAATCCGGCTGCGTGCTGTAGCCCTGAAAGTTGCGGTGCAAGCGTCCCTGCCGCTTGGCAACTGCTAAGGCGTCGTCAGGCAAAGCGAAGTGGTCCATGCCGACATAGACGTAGCCGGCGGCCTGGAACGCCGCCAGTGAGCGCGACAGCATGGCGACCTTGGCGGCAGCATTGGGTAACTCGGCGGTGATGATGCGCCGCTGCGGTTTGAAACGCTCCGGCAGATGGGCGTAGGCGTACAAGGCGATGCGGTCCGGTCGCAGCGCAGCGACCTGGGCCAGCGTCCGATCAAAGGACTCGGGCGTCTGTTGCGGTAGCCCATAAATCAAATCAACATTGACCGATTCGAAGTTGCGCTGGCGCGCCGCTTCAACCAGCGAGAACACCTGTTCAGTTGGCTGGATCCGGTGCACCGCCTTCTGCACCGCCGGGTCGAAGTCCTGCACCCCAAAGCTGAGGCGGTTGAAACCCAGCTCGGCCAGGGTGTCAAGTCGGCCTGGGTCAATCGTGCGAGGGTCGATTTCAATGGACTGTTCAGCGCCGGGCGTGAGCGCAAAACTGCGACGCAACATGCCCATCAGTTCACGCAACTCGGCGTCATTCAAAAAAGTGGGTGAGCCACCGCCCAAATGCAGTTGCGACACGGCCTGGCCAGCACCGAGCTCGGCCACGTGCAGGTCAATCTCGCGACCGAGGTAACGCAAATAAGGCGCAGCGCGCTCATGGTGCCGGGTGATGATCTTGTTGCAGGCGCAGTAGTAGCACAGCGATTCACAAAACGGGATGTGAACATAAAGGGACAGCGGCAGCGTCATGCCAGCGGCGCCAGCGCGGCGCAGTTGCAAAGCCTGGGCGTAGTCTGCGGCGGAAAACGCCTCGACAAAGCGGTCTGCGGTGGGGTAAGAGGTGTATCGCGGGCCCGATACATCGTGGCGGGTCAAGAGTTCTGGGGTGACAGGCAGGGTCTGGGTGGCAACAGTCTTCATGAATATCCAAGGTGGAGCCTCAATATGCCCAGATCACTGACGCACATGGTTGACACAGGTCAAATATCAGCGTTTTTGTCCAAATCCAGCATTGATCTGAGTCACGGGCCTGCCGTGATTGGTGCCAAAATCCGCAAGATGAATCCAAATACCATCAAAGTGGCCTGCTCCAACTGCAATTTGCGCGAACTGTGTATGCCCATGGACCTGACCGCCGACGAGCTCGACCGGATTGATGCCGTGGTCGGGGTCAGGCGCAAAGTCAAGCGCGGCGCCACCCTGTTCAGAAACGGGGAAAAATTCACCAGCCTATACGCCATCCGCACCGGCTTCTTCAAAACCTGCCTGATTGCCGAAGACGGCCGCGACCAAGTGACTGGC
>CAJAXU010000322.1 GCA_903948045.1 uncultured beta proteobacterium
CCCGCTTGCTGCGCGTGCTGCAAGAGCGGACAGTCACCCCCCTGGGTGGCAGCAAAACCATAAGCGTTGATTTTGCGCTGGTATGCGCCACGCACTGCAAGCTCAAGGAAGCCAGCGACAACGGCAGTTTCCGCAGTGATCTGTATTACCGCGTCAATGGGCTGACCGTGCAACTGCCGGCGCTTCGTGAGCGGACTGACTTTCAGGTCCTGGCCGAGCGCTTGCTGGCCGGCCTGAACCCCGAGCGCGAGGTCTATCTGGCGCCAGAGCTGCTGGGAAAGATGTGCATATACAGTTGGCCAGGTAACCTGCGCCAGTTCGCCAGCGTGCTTCGTACGGCCAGCGCCATGCTGGACGCAGACGAAACCGCCATTGATTTTCAGCATCTGCCGGACGATATGGCAGAAGATCTGGCTGAAATGCCGTTGGTCGGCATGCGGGTCCCTGAGCGGCAGGAACCCCAGAACTTGCAGGAACTTTCGCGCAACGTGGTACGCCAGGTCTTGGAGGCCAGCCGCGGCAATATCTCGCTGGCGGCCAGAACCTTGGGCATCAGCCGGCAAACGCTGTATCGCAAAATCGGCTCAAAATAGCGGGGCCTACCTTGCCAGGATGCTTCGGCCCATGGTGGCCAGCGCATGCCTAAATTGCTATAAGAAAAATAGCTAAAAACCCATAGCCAACAAGGCCTGGAGGCCAATTTCTTGAAATATTCAAGTAGCTGCCGTGCCAGGCATGCCGACTGCGATCTTAGCGGTCGGCGACGGCAGCGGCATCAGCTTTCGCAATTTGCGAAAGTTTCAGGAGGGCAGGCCGCTTGGGCCTTTGACGAAGTAACGCGTCGTTGAAAAACACAAGTTGGGGCGGCGTGGCCAGCGAATTTGTTATGCTCTCCCGCGCTTGTTCAGATTGAACCTGAAGCACCTGGCGCCTGATTTTTTGTCCTGATGATGTCCACCCACCTTCGAAAGAGAACCACCATGAAACTGATGATGACTGCCCGTTTGGGAATCTTGGCCGCAGCCCTGGCTGCCAGCTTTTCGGCCGCTGCTGAGCCAGCAATCGTGTTCGACATGGGTGGCAAATTTGACAAGTCCTTCAACGAAGCAGCCTACAACGGCATGGAGCGCTGGAAAAAAGAAACCGGCAAACAGTACCTGGAGTTTGAGATTGCTAACGAGTCCCAGCGCGAGCAGGCGCTGCGCCGCATGGCCGAGAAGGGCGCCAGCCCGATCATCGCCATGTCATTCAGCATGGCATCCAGCGTTGAAAAAGTCGCCAAAGAATTCCCCAAGCTCAATTTCGCCATCATCGACGACGAGGTGAAGCTGCCCAACGTACAGTCCCTGGTGTTCAAGGAGCATGAGGGCAGTTTCCTGGTGGGCGCCATGGCGGCTATGGCCAGCAAGACCGGTAAGGTCGGCTTTGTGGGCGGCATGGACATCCCGCTGATCCGCCGCTTCCAGTGCGGCTACGAGCAGGGCGCCAAGTGGGCCAACCCCAAGGCGGAGGTGTTTGCCAACATGACCGGCACCACTGGTGCTGCCTGGAACGACCCGGCCCGTGGCGGTGAACTGGCCAAGGCGCAGTTTGCCAAGGGCGCAGACGTGGTGTTTGCCGCCGCCGGCGGCACCGGCATCGGTGTCTACCAGGCGGCCAAGGACGGCGGCAAGCTGGCCATTGGCGTGGACAGCAACCAGAACCACATCCAACCCGGCACCATGCTGACCTCCATGCTCAAGCGGGTGGACGTGGCGGTGTACAACGTGGCCAAGGCGCACAAGCCCGGCTTGTCGGTGTTCGGCCTGAAAGAAGAGGGCGTCGGCTACGCCATGGACAAGAACAACGAGAAGCTGGTCAGCGCTGACATGAAGAAAAAGGTCGATGCTGCCAAGGCGGACATTCTGAGTGGCAAGATCAAGGTGGTGGACTACATGTCTGCCAGCGCCTGCAAGTATTGATCCCGCACAGGGCCTGACTGCCAGCAACGGCACCAGCACCAGCGCCCGCTTGACTGAACGCGCTATGGTGTTGGAACCCGCGGTTCGGATGACGGGCATCAGCAAGCGCTTTGGCGCTGTGCTGGCCAATGATGACGTGGGACTGTCCGTGCGCGCGGGCACGGTGCACGGCATCGTGGGTGAAAACGGCGCCGGCAAAAGCACGCTGATGTCGGTGCTATACGGTTTTTACGCGGCCGACAGCGGGCAGATTGCCGTGTTTGGCCAGCCTGCCGTGATCCGCCATGCCGACGACGCGATCGCGTTAGGTATTGGCATGGTGCACCAGCATTTCATGCTGGTCGATACCTTGACTGCCCTTGACAACGTCATGCTTGGTGCCGAGCCGCACTGGTTGCTGCCCCGGGCCCAGCGGCAAGTGCGCGTGCGGCTGGATGCCTTGATGCTGAGTACCGGGCTCAAAGTTGACCTGGACGCGCTGGTGCAGGATTTGTCGGTTGGCGACCGCCAGCGCCTTGAAATCCTGAAAGC
>CAJAXU010000323.1 GCA_903948045.1 uncultured beta proteobacterium
CTGGGCGCGCTGAGCTTCTCGCACTTTCTCAATGACATGATGCAGTCATTGATCTTGGCGATCTACCCCCAGCTGAAGGGGGACTTCAACCTGAGCTACACGCAGATCGGCGTCATCACGCTGATGTTTCAGCTCACGGCCTCGCTGCTGCAACCCTTGATTGGCTCTTACACCGACAAGCACCCACAGCCACGCGCCCTGTCGATCGGCATGGGGTTCACCCTTGTGGGCTTGCTGGTGCTGGCGGTAGCGCCCAATTACGCCATGGTGTTGGTGGCAGCGGCGCTGGTGGGCACCGGGTCGGCGATTTTTCACCCCGAATCGTCGCGCATGGCGCGGCTGGCCTCGGGCGGTCGACACGGTTTCGCCCAGTCCATCTTCCAGGTGGGTGGCAGTGCCGGCCAGGCCATGGGGCCGCTGGCGGCGGCCTGGGTCATCATTCCGTTTGGCCGGCCCAGCGTGGCGGCGTTTTCAGCCACTGCCCTGATGGCGATGGCGGTGCTGTGGCAAGTCGGTAACTGGTACCGCGCGCACCGGGTGGCCAGCGCCGGCCGGCCCGCCGCCGTGGTCAAGCCCTCGCCGCTGCCACCCCGGGCCGTGCTGGTCGCGGTCAGCATCCTGATGATGCTGGTGCTGTCCAAGAGCTTTTACATCTCCAGCATCAACAGCTACTACACCTTCTACCTGATCGACAAGTTCGGCGTGACCGTGTCCGGGGCGCAGATGTACCTGTTTCTTTTCCTGGTCTCGGTGTCTGTGGGGACCCTGTTGGGCGGCCTGGCGACTGACCGGCTCGGCCTCAAGCCGGTGATCTGGCTGTCCATCCTGGGCGCCGCCCCGTTCACGCTGATGCTGCCCTATGCCAGCCTGGGCTGGACCGCGGTGCTGACGGTGCTGATCGGCCTGATCACGGCCGCCTCGTTTTCCGCCATCATTGTGTTTGCCCAAGAACTGATGCCCGGTCGGGTTGGGCTGGTGGCGGGGCTGTTCTTTGGGCTGGCCTTTGGTATTGGCGGCCTGGGTGCCGCACTGCTGGGCTGGATTGCGGATCAGACCAGCATCCCCACGGTGTACCAGCTGTGCTCGTTCATCCCGTTGATCGGCCTGCTGACAGTGTTCTTGCCGAACCTGCCAGACAGCAAGCCGAAATAAGCAGTTAGGGGCTGACTCGTGCGCTGGCCGCGCTGAACGAGGCGCGCAGGTCGTGCCGGGCCGCAAACCCCAGCTCAGCCCGGGCGCAGCTGACGTCAAATGACTGCGTGCGCCGGTAGGGAAAACCTGCAAAGCCGGTGTCGGGCAAGGCCACCTCGTCAAAGACCAACTCGGGCCGCACCTGGCCCGCGGCCGCGACAAAGTCGCCAAAGCTGGCCAACTGGCCGCTGCCGATGGTGTAGACCCGTGACGGCAGGGCTGCGGCATCGAGCGCGGCCACATTGGCGGCGGCGACGTCGCGCGCGTCGATGAAGTCATCACCGCCGGCCCACAGCAACAGCGGGTCGGTCACCGCCACCCGGCCATTGACGGCGTCCTGGCCCAGCAGGGTGGCCAGCAAGCGGCCTGGCACCGAATTGTTGGGGCCGGCCCACAGGCCCAGCACCGCTGAATACCTCAAGATGGCCACCGACAGGCCGAACTGGTCGGCGTAATGCTGGGTGAAAAACTCGGCGGCTATTTTGCTGGCGGCGTACAGGCTGCCTGGGCGTTCGCTGACCGCATGAAAGGCAAAGTCTTCGCTGATCGGGCTCGTCTGCGGCCGGCGAAACGTCGGGTAATACAGCGTGGTGGACGAGGCCAGCACAAAGCGGCGCACGCCACAGGCGCGGGCGGCTTCGAGCAGGTTGACGGTGCCGCCCAGGTTGACGTCAGCGGCCAGCGTGGGCGTTTGGCGGATCGCCATGCTTAAAGCGGCGGCGGTGTGCACCACGGCGGTCACACCATGCTGCTGCAGCAGGGCCAACATGCCCGCGCGGTCGCACACGTCGCCGCTGAGCACTGTGACTTGCGTCAAGGGCAGCACCGAGGCGATCAGCGCTGGCGCTGGCTGGCGGTCCAGCAGCACGACCGGCTCGCCCCGTGCCGCCAGCAGCGCGGCGGTCTGGCAGCCGATCAAGCCGGCGCCGGTGATCAGGGTGGTCATGAGGCCTTCAGTCTTCGCTGAACACCTGGTGGTAGACCCGGCCCTGGAACAAGCCCATCACGGCGCCAATCTGTTGCCGCACCGCTTGTCGCGTCGGGCTGGCCAGCGCCGCGTTCATGGCGTCCAGGCTGTCAAAGTACAGGTCAAACACCATATAGACCGGTGGTGTGCCCTCGTCGGCCAGCACCAAGCGGCGCAGCTTGACCTGGCGGATACCCGGGTAGGTGCCAATGGCGGCCAGCACCGGGCCGGCCATTTGGGCGTCGAATTGGGCGCGGTCGGCGGCCGGGATGCTGCCTTCCAGAATGGCGGAGCGGATGATCATGTGGGGGTTTCCTAAGGTGAAAGGGGCGCCATCAGGCGGGCGGTGGCATCGCTGGTGGCCACCAGATGCTGCGTCATCAGTGCCACCGCCTGCGTGGCGTCGCGCCGCAGCACCGCCTCCATCACGGCTTGGTGCTCGGCATTGACGTCGCGCACCTGGGCCTGGCTCTCCAGGTGGTGCAGGATGCGGATCTTGCGGTAGCGCTCGGACTGGTCGACCAGCTGCCCGTGCAGGCGCAGCAGCCAAGGCGAGCCGCAGCCGGCCACCAGCGCATGGTGAAAGCTGCGGTGGCGCAGCTCCCACAGGCTGGCGTCGGCCACGGCGGCCGGGTCATGCGGCAGTGGCGTGCGCGTCAGGCGGTGAAAGGCGGCGACGATGTCGCCCTCCCAGTCGGCACCACCCAGTTGCATCGCCATCGGCAGCATGGCCGACTCCAGTGCGGTACGGGCCACGGTCAGGTCGCGCAGCTCGGCCACTGACACCGGGGCCACGGCAAAACCGCGTTGCGCGTCGTTCACCACCATGCCCTCAGCCGACAGCCGCTGCAGCGACTCGCGCAAGGGGCTCAGGCCCAGGCCGTAGCGCGTCTGCAGGTCTTTGGTGCGCAGCCGCTGCCCGGGTGCCAGGCTGCCGCTCAGGATGTCGCGCCGCAGCAGGTCCTGCGCTTGGTTGGCCAGGGTTCGGGCGTTGGCGTCGTCTTTGGCGGTGTGGGAGCTGGTGGCCATGCGCAGTCGGTGATGTGAATAGTGGTTTATACCAAAACAAAAGATGATTTATTTTATGCTTAATTGAATAATTTATGTTGACATTGATTATTTATGCTGAATAGAATGCAACGCACGATCATCAGTCCAGCCCTCGGTTCAACCCGATTTGAAATGGAGTCCTGTCCCATGTTTGCACTCGCTACCGTCGATTACCAAGGCCAAGCCCTGGGCTGCCTCGAGGTGGATGGCCGCTATTTCCCGCTGAGCAGCTTGGCCAAGCAAGCCGGGCTGGCCGACTTGCCCGCCAGCGTGATCGACTTGGTCGCTGACTGGGTGACGTATGGCGCGCAATTGCCCGCGCTGCTGCCGCATTGCCAGCCCGCCAACGGTTTGGCGCCCGACCAGGTGCGGGTGCTGGCGCCACTGCTGTACCCGGGCAAGATCCTGTGTGCCGGCGCCAATTACTTTGACCACCTGGCGGAAATGGGCATGCCCGGCGCCAAAAAAGAAGAACAGCGCCTGTTCTTTTTCATGAAGCCACCGCGCAACGCCGTGGTCGGCCCGGGCGAGACCGTGCACATGCCGCTGGGCACCAAGGCGTTTGACTGGGAAATCGAACTCGCCGCGGTTATCGGCAAGACCGCGCGCAATGTGTCGGTGGAGGACGCCCTGTCGCACGTGGCCTTCTACACCGTGGCGATTGACTTTTCAGCGCGTGACCACAACCGCGCGCCTGAGACCTTTTACAAGCTCGACTGGGTCGCCGGCAAGGCCAACGACACCTGTTGCCCGCTCGGGCCGCGCCTGATCCCGGCCAGCGTCGTGGCCGACCCGCAAAACCTCAGCCTCAAACTGTGGGTGAATGGCGAGCTCAAGCAAGACGGTCGCTCCAGCGACATGATTTTCTCGGTGGCAGAGCAGATCGCCACGGCCTCACGCATCATGACGCTGGACCCGGGCGATGTGCTACTGACCGGCACGCCGGCCGGCGTGGGCTCGCCCAAGCAGACCTTTCTGAGCGTCGGCGACCGGGTCGATGCCGAGATCGAGGGCATCGGCCGCCTGTCGGTCACTGTGCAGGCGCCGCGTTGAATATCTACGGTTTTTCAAAGGCGATAGACCCTGCCTTTTTATATGGGTCGCTGCAAATCCTAGGAGTTAGACCATGAGACGAACACTACTTGCCGCTGCCGTGGCTTTGGCCTCACTCAACGTGCTGCCAATGGCCCAGGCCCAGACCGAGATCCGCGTGTCTACGGCCGCGCCGGACAATGCCCCGCTGTCGGACGCCTTCCGCATGATCAAGGCGCGCATGGAGGCCAAGTTCCCCGGCGTCATCAAGGTGTCGGTACACACCGCCAGCGCGCTGTTTCGCCAAGGTACCGAACTGCCGGCCATGCAGCGCGGCAACCTGGAGATGGCCAGCCCGGTCACCTTTGAGATCGAGGCCCAGTTGCCCGAGTACGGCGTCTTCAGCGCGGCCTACCTGTTCCGCGATGCCGACCACCTGATCAAGACCTTCCGCAGCGACATCGGCAAGGAGTACTACGACGATGTGGCGGCCAAGGTCGGTCTGGTGATCCTGGACACGGCTTACCTAGGCACGCGCACCGTCAACCTGACCAACGACAAGAAGATCGAAAAGCCCTCGGACCTGGCCGGCACCAAGATGCGCATGCCGCCCGGTGCTTCGTTTCAGGTGCTGGCCAAGGCGCTGGGTACCACGCCCGTGTCCATGCCCATCACCGAGGTCTACCTGGCTTTGAAGACTGGCGCCATCGATGCCCAGGACAACCCGACCAATATGACGCGTGACTGGAAGTTCCACGAAGTGACCAAGCAGGTGGTGTTGACCAAGCACCTGGTGCAACCGGTGTTTCTGGCCATTGCCAAGCCGTTTTTCGACAAGCTGACCCCAGCACAGCAGACCGAGTTGCGGGCGGCGGCGCGGGAAGCGGCGGACATGGAAATTGCCAAGACGCTGCAGGATGAAAAATCGGCGGTGGACACTTTCCGCGCGGCCAA
>CAJAXU010000324.1 GCA_903948045.1 uncultured beta proteobacterium
GGCCAGCGTCTTGGTGGAATTGCCCGGGCCGCCGTTGGTCAGGGTGTAGAGGGTGTCGAAGGCCTTGAGCGCAAACACGGTCTTGAGCACCAGCACCACGCTCACCACCGGCAGCAGCTGCGGCCAGGTGATGTCTCGGAACACCGCCCAGCCCGAGGCGCCATCAACCCGGGCTGCCTCCTGGGTCTCGGCCGGAATGGACGCCAGACCGCCCAGCATCACCAGCGTCATGTAGGGCGCCCAGTGCCAGACGTCCGCCACCACAATCGCCAGCATCGACAGGTTTGCATCGGCCAGCCAGACCGTGTCTTTCATGGGCGGCACCAGCACGCCGATCACATGGGCCAGCACGCCGTACTCGGCATTCAGGAAAAACCGGAAGGAAATGCCGATCAGGGCCGGGCTCATCACAAAGGGCAGGATCAGCAGCGTGCGCGCCAGCGAATTGAGGCGCCCCGCACGCTGCAGCAGCAGCGCCCCGCCCAGCGCCACCGCCAGCGTCAGCAGCACATCGGCGGTGATGAAGATGCCGGTGACCCGCACCGCCTCCAGAAAATCCGGGTCATCGGTGAGCAGGTTGCTGTAGTTGGCCAAGCCGACAAAGTCGCCCGCCGTGCTGCTGCGCGCCAGCTTCCACTCGCGAAAACTCAGGATCAGCGAGTAGCCGAGCGGAAACAGCGCCATAGCGCCCACAAACAGCAGCGCCGGCGCCAGCAGCACCCAGTGGGTCGGCCACGACTTCATGCCGCGGCCGCCCCAGTTCCACACAGCCCCTCAGGCTGTGGCCAGAAGCAGGAGAAGGGCATCAGGCGCGCATCGCCTTGCGCACGCGCGCCGCCGCATCGTCGAGCGCTGGCTTGACCTGACCCTTGCCCGAGGCCAACTCACTGATGGTTGCCTCCAGCACGTCGCTGACCTGCGGCCACTGCGGAAACAGGGGCGTGCCTTTGGCCCCTTTGAGGGCCTGGGCGCCAAACACGTGCATGCCGTTGAAGCGCACGTTGACGTCGGCATCGAGCAGGTTTTTGGTCTGCATGGCCACCACTTCGTTCATGCTCTTGTCGAGCAGCACGCCGCGTTCGATCTCAGGCTGCGACAGCCAGGTCAGGAACTCCATGGCCGCCGCTTTTTTCTTGGAGTTGCGGTTGATGCCGTAAAACCAGGTGTTGGTATAGGTGGTGTTGGGCTTGCCCGGCATGCTGGGCAGCGGTGCAAAGGCCACCTGCTCGGGCTTGAGCGTGGAGACCTTGGGGTCGACCAGGCTGGCATAACGCCACCACCAGACCGGCACCATGGCCGACTTGCCCTGCGCCACCGAGTTGACCGCATCGGTCTCGTTGAAGGAGGCCGATGCCGCCGGTGCCGCCTTGTGCTTAAGCATGACGTCGATATAGGCCTGCGTTGCAGCAATACCAGCCGGGCTGTTAAAGGCCGGCTGGCCCTTGGCGTCCAGCAGGTCGCCACCGGTGCCCCACAGGTAGTTGAACCAGATCATCAGGTTTTGCCCAGCCGTCTTGCCGTAGTACATGGCCACGCCGGACAGGTCGGTTTTGGCGGTGATCAGCTTGCCGGCTTCGACCATGTCGTCCCAGGTGCCGGGCGCCTTGAGGCCGAGCTTTTCAAAGATGTCCCGGCGGTAAAACATCAGTTGCACATGGCCGCGGATCGGGAAGCCA
>CAJAXU010000325.1 GCA_903948045.1 uncultured beta proteobacterium
CATGTCGTACATGCGGTCTGGCTCAGTGCCCTGCAGGTCCCGGAGGTACCCCTCCAGGCTGCTGCGCACACAGTCTTGAATCAGTTGCTTGCTCATGGCGTTGTCTCCCTATGCGGCGCTTGGTGCGGCCGGACCACCGCGCGTGCCGCGGGCAGCCGGTCCATCTGCTGGTTGAGGCGCTCAAAATAACCGGCAACGGCGACCAGTTGCTGGCCGCAGTCGTCCAGCAGGTTCATCCGGTCCCGAAAATCGTCGCTCCCCGGCAGGTCTTTCAGGTACCAGGCGATGTGCTTGCGCGCAGTTCTGACGCCCAAAAAGTCGCCATACAGGCTGTAATGGTCTTGCAAGTGCTCCAGCAGCAACTGGCGCACCTCGGCCACCAAAGGCGGGGCCAAGTGCTGGCCCGTGGCCAAAAAATGGGTGATTTCACGAAAAATCCAGGGCCGGCCTTGCGCCGCACGCCCAATCATGACCGCGTCTGCCCCCGTGGCAGCCAACACCGCCTGCGCGCGCTCCGGGCTGTCAATGTCGCCATTGGCCACCACCGGCACTTTGACGGCTGCCTTGACGGCGGCCACGGTGTCAAATTCGACCCGGCCGCTGTAGCCCTGCTCCCGGGTGCGGCCATGCACCGCAATCATCTGGACGCCGGCTTGTTCAGCCGCAGTGGCCAAGGACACCGCATTTTTGTGCGCCTGACACCAGCCGGTGCGCATCTTCAATGTGACCGGCACGCCATGGGGGGCACAGGCTGCCACCACAGCCGCCACAATGGACAGTGCCAGGGTCTCGTCTTGCATCAGGGCCGAACCGGCCCACTTGTTGCAAACCTTCTTGGCCGGGCAACCCATGTTGATGTCAATGATCTGGGCACCACGGTCGATGTTGTAGCGCGCTGCGTCGGCCATCATGGCCGGCTCGGTGCCGGCGATCTGCACTGCAATCGGCCCGGGCTCACCATCATGGTTGGCACGGCGCGCGGTTTTCGGCGTGTGCCACAAGTCGGGGCGCGACGTCACCATCTCACTCACCGCATAGCCCGCGCCCAGGCGCCGGCACAGCTGCCGGAACGGCCGATCCGTCACCCCCGCCATCGGGGCCACGAACAAGGGGTTGGGCAGCTGGAAAGAACCAAGTTTCATTCAGGCGGGAATCAAGAGGCAGCGGAGGGGGTCGGGAGCAGATGTGGGCGCACACGGGGTCTGGACTGGATTCTAACTGCCCAATATTTCAGCAATCGAATCAGCAATCGAAACGGTCTGCCTTGCGCGACAGCGGCCTGCAGCTTGGGGGCTGCTGCTTATACTCGCGCCCACATGGACCCCTGGATCACCTCTCTGCTGGCCTGGCTGGCGCTACCAAAATTTGGCCTGAGCACGGTGTTTGTGGTGTCCTTTATCTCGGCCACGCTGCTGCCGCTGGGCTCGGAGCCAGTGGTGTTCGGGCTGGTTAAGCTCAACCCGGCGCTGTTCTGGCCCGCTGTGTTGGTGGGGACGGCCGGCAACACCCTGGGCGGCGCGGTCACCTGGGCCATGGGCTGGGGCTCGCGCGAGTTGGTGGCCAAGTACAGCCAGTCGCGCAATTACCGCTGGGCCCAGGCTTGGCTGGGCCGCATCGGTCCCAAAGCCTGCCTGCTGTCCTGGTTGCCGGGTGTCGGCGACCCGCTATGCGCTGTGGCCGGCTGGCTGCGCCTGCCGTTCTGGCCCTGCCTGCTCTACATGGCGATTGGCAAGTTTTTACGCTACCTGCTGATGACGGCGGCACTGCTGTGGGTGTTTCCGTCGGCGGCCATTCAAACGACATCTGGCCCCCATGCCATTACGCAGCCAACAAAGAGCACCGCGATGTCGCCGATGCGGATACTTGCTGAGCCGGCGGAGATTCCACAACGGCGACCGTAGGCGCTCCTCTCGCTCGTCTCGGCTTCGATCCTGGCACAGCTGGCCATCAATCAGTTCGACGTCCGAGATCGGGGCCAGGCGCCACCTGAATCCGAAACCAGAACCGGGAGCCCACACCAACGGTGCTCTCAACGCCGGCGGTGCCCCCCATCAGCTCCGACAAATTGCGCACAATCGACAGCCCCAAGCCACTGCCGCCATGGTTCTGCGTGGTGGCGGCATTCACTTGCGAGAATTCCCCAAACAGCAGGTTCAATTTGTCCGCGGCAATACCGATGCCAGTGTCGGACACTGAAAATTCGAGCATCACACTGGATTCGGCCCACTGGACTTCAGACGCTTCAATTCGAATCTCGCCGCTGCGAGTGAACTTGAGTGCATTGCTGACCAGGTTTGCGAGCATCTGAGTCACACGATGCGGGTCGCCCAGGTAGGCTGCGTGCAATGGGCCTTTCCACAAGAACTCAATAGACAGCCCCTTGGCCCTGGCCGTGGGTGTGAACAAGGCGCGCGTCTGCGCCAAGACGAGCGCAGGCTCCAGCGCAACCTGCTCCAGCTGCAATTTATCGGCCTCGATTTTGGACAGATCCAAGATGCCATTGATGATGGTCAGCAGGCGATGCCCAGCGTCGACCACTATGCCGGCGTATTCGACTCTTTCAGCGTCCGTGATGTCGGGCTCCGCCAGCATTTGCGCGAACCCCAGCACGCCAGTCATGGGTGTGCGAATTTCATGACTCATGGTAGTCAGAAAGCGGCTCTTGGCTAGATTGGCAGCGACGGCTGCGTTCCTGGCCTCGACCAAGCCTGCTTCAAGCTGTTTGCGCTCAGAGATATCACGTGTTACGCCAACAATGCCCGTCACGCGTCCCTCGCTGTCACACAGCGCAGACAAGCTTGTTTCGGACCAAACTGTCGACTGGTCCTTGCGCAGCAGCTCAAACTCCCCTCGCACCAAGCCCAAAGGCAAGCCACCCTGAACGCGGCTCGTAGCCGCCGAAAAGGCCTGATCTGCAGCCGCGAGAGAGCTTGGCGCAATAACCGAGGCCATTGGTCTTCGCATGAGCTCGGCGGGCGCGAACCCGACGAGGAGCTCAACCGACGGACTGACGTAAGTCGTGGCGCCATCTTTCGCCACCGTCCAGATCACATCACCCGCCCGTTCTGCGATCAGCCGGTAGCGCTCTTCACTGAGGCGAAGCTCCTCTTCAGCAAGCTTGTTGATCGCCATTTGATCCGCCAATTGATTGGCCCGTACGAACTCCGCGTAGGCAAATGCGCTGATCAGCAACTTCGCGAGCAGCAACAGGGTCACCACGTAGACCGGGCCGAAGACCGCTGCAATACCCAGGTGAATTTGGCCGGCATCCGGGGTTATGACTGATTCACCCAAGGCCCCAAAAAACTGCGGGATATGACGGACCACCACCACGATCAGTTGAACCCACAATACGACTGCCAATAGGGTCAGGGGGATGGGCGTCTGCTTATGCTTGATGATGCCGACTTCAACAATCGACCAAACGCACAGGGTCAACAGCAAAAGGGCAATCAGGATGTACTGGGCCGGGAACAGGCGATTGATGACCAACACTTCAAAGGTGTAATTGACCAGGAAGATCAGCGCCGACAAAAGACCGACCGTCTGGAGTGCCGTGGTATCCCGGGAACCCTTTTGGAACACCTCTGTGAGTAGCTTGGCGATCATGGCAGGAGTGTCCGATACGTGTGGGGAACCGATAGCGGAGAAACTGGACTTCACTGCCCGACGACAGCGGCGAGCTTTTCCTTCCACTCCCTCACACAACCCGGGCTCAGTTTTTCGCATTTTTCAGCCCATTGAGGGAACACGGTGCGCATCATGATGTCACGCATCAGAGCAACATCTTGGGGCACAGGGGTGACTGCCTTGGCTTGGAATCGATTGCCGTTCTTGCATTCGCCGCCGGTATTGCAGCTGGTGGCATCGGCCTGAAGCTCCTGGGTGAATCGCCAGAGTTCGGTCGTGTAGGCGGCAAAGGTGTCGGCCAAAATCGACTGGTCGCGCGATGACAGTGCGTTCCACTTGCTCAGAGAAATGGCATAACCATTGAGCCCAAACTGCACCGCCAGAGGAAAGCTGTGGTTCGCATGCTCGAGCCACCCCGCTGTATTGGCAGAAGCGGCGCTGGTGATAGCGCAGTCAACAAGCCCGATAGCCAATGCGCTTTTTGTGTCTTCGAACGGAATCACCGCAGGGACACCCCCAAACGCCAGGACAAATGGCGACATAGCCGGGCCACCAACCCTAATCTTTAGACCCTTGATGTCCGCTAGGCGCTGGATCGGCTTGCTACAGAAAAACTCCTGCGGGCCAAATGACCAGATTCCTAGCAACTTGGCATTGAATTTTTCCTGAAGATTGCGGTCTACCGTGCCAGCATAAGCGGCGATCACCTGTTGGGCCATGCTGTAGTCCGGAATCATCCCGACCAAGTCAATCCCCGCCAGGCTGGGCTCCAGCTCTGCGTTTTGAATAAAGCGCAGCGACACCAGGTCAAACTGGCCACTCTTCAACATTTGCAACTGGAAAGTATCTTTGATGGCCAACGCGTCAACGGGCTGGTACACAACCTGAAAGGGGATTTTCGTTGCCGCTCTGAGGCCAGCAAAAAACGGGGCCTCCTTATCGCGCTGCAACAAACCAGTAGAAGTGGGTTGCCCGATGACGCGAAGCGGAATCTGGTTGAAGGCCTGCCAAAAATAGACAAAGGCCGTCGCCATCAGTACAAAAAGAAGCAGTCGCTTCATCAACCCCCCTAATTTCGGTTGAGAATTTGCCAAATTTTGTCAAATATTACGAATATTGTCAAATATTACATTGAGCGCGACCCAACACTAAAGCAGGGGCCTGTGACAGCCCGTCGACGGTTAGGGGCCGGAGTAAGGCAACAGTGCCTTGGCCGCCTCAATGCGCAGGGCCAGCGCTACCGCCGGGTCATGCATCACTGCCAGCAAAAAGTCCTTGGGAGCTAGCGCTTGCCCTGTGGCGGGCGCGTAGCTTGGCAAATGGCTTGGCGGCTCAAGCGGCAATTTGGGCGATGCGGCAGCGCTCAGACGGGCCAAGGCGGCCGCAAAGGCAGTGGGCTGGATAGATTGCAGCCGCGCCAACACGCTGGCTTGGGCGTCGGGGCTGGGTGGCTGGTCCAGCCAGGGTTCGTCGGCAAAGATGGGCGCCAAGTCAGGCGCGACAAAGGCTGACCAATGGTCGCTGGCGCCCTGCTGCTGGCCTGGCACCGGCAACGTGGGCTGGGCTTCCGGCGCGGCCAGTGAGGGGGCCAGGCTGATGCGGCTGGCCGTCACCGGGCCCAGGTAATGCCGGCGCAGCGCGTCCAGAAACACCGCCCCCTCCGACGTGGATGGTCCAGGCACGCACCTATTTCACACCAGCGGTGAAGTAGGTTAGCAGGCCCTGCGCCTTCACGTACTTTGCGACATTTAGCCACGTGCTGCCAATGTCTACCAAAAAATTACCGAATATATGCCGGTATGAATAGGGAATTTGCGGTGGTCGGCGGACCCGATGTCTCTGCCAATGCGGAAGTCCGTCCGAGACCAGGCATCAAATTTACTTTGTATACTGTATTTGTAACACCGACCAGGCCTCTCTGAATGCCCGCATGAAAGAAGAACAAAACCAGCTGATCACCCAAGTTGGCGCTGGCACTGCGTGCGGGGCCGTCCTGCGGCAGTACTGGCAACCCGTTGCGCTGGTCGAGGAGTTCGACCCGAAACTCTATCCGAGCATGCAGTTACGCCCCCTGAAGTCCGTTCGCTTGCTAGGCGAAGACCTGGTGCTGTTCAGAGATGCGGACGGGTCATGGGGCCTAATGGATCGCGCCTGCCCACACCGTGGCGCGGACCTATCGTTCGGTCGCCTCGACAGCCTGGAAGAAGGCGGCGGCCTACGCTGCCCCTTCCATGGATGGAAATTCGCTCCGGATGGCCGCTGCCTGGACACGCCGGCTGAGCCCGTGGGCAGCAAGCTGTGCGAGCGGGTGAGCCAAAGAAGCTACCCGGTGATCGCGCAAAACGGTGTCGTTATGGCTTGGCTGGGCCCCAAAGAGACCGTGCCGCCGCCCCTACCGGCCCTGGATTGCTTTCGCGCGCCGGCAAGCCATAGCTTCGCCTTCAAGGGCTTGTGGAATGCCAACTGGCTGCAAGCTTTCGAGGTCGGCATCGACCCCGCCCACACCTCGTATCTGCATCGATTTCTCAACGACGAAGACCTGGGCACCGTCGGTGCCAATGCCGCGGGTAAGCAGTTTCGCAGCGCCAGCGCCGGGGACGTCCAAGGCGAGCGATGGCCGATGACGCGCATCATGCGCGAGTTCGGCAAACCCGATATCCGCTTCAATGCCAAACCCTGGGGTTTCCAGCTCCAGACCCTGCGGCAAATTTCAGCGGAGCGTACGCATGTGCGCGTGACCAACGGCCTTTTCCCTGCGACTTTCGTGATCCCGCTGTCGGAGACAGTAACCATCACCCAATATCACGTACCGGTCGATGACACCCATACCTATTGGTATTCAATCTTCACCAGCTTTGACCAGCCGCTCGATGCTGACAGCATGCGAGCCCAACGACGGCAGTTCATGCATTTGCCCGATTACACACCCAAGTCTGGGCGACATAACCACTGGGGCTTCAACGCGCTGGAGCAACGCACCCTGACCTACCTGGGTATGGGTGAAGACGACATCAATGTCCACGACCAGTGGGCGGTGGAGAGCATGGGGCCCATCCAGGACCGAACGCGCGAGCACCTGGGAACGACGGACAAGGTGATCATGGCCAACCGCCGCCTGTTGCTCCAAGCGATCGATGATGTCCGCAACGGCAAGCCCGCGCCCGGCTTTGCCCAGGCCGACATAGCCCGGCAGCCCACCGGCCCGGATACGGTCGACGGCATTGCGCCGCATGACAACTGGGAGGAGTGGTGGCGTCACGTCGCGCAAGAAAAACGCGAAGCCACCCCGTGGCTGCGTACGACTGAGCCAGCGCCACCCCCCCAGGATCTGCCCGCATGACCACCGATTTTGTAGAACGGGCTGGCATGCAGACGCCCGCGCGCCGCGCCGCCTCGGCGCAGTTCAAGCACGTGGCAGAGGCCAATGACATCGAATTGGTGAGATTGTCTTGGTGCGACCTGCACGGCACTCTGCGAACCAAGACCCTGACTGTGGCGGCGGCCATCAAGGCACTCGACGCCGGCGTTAGCATGGTCAGCACCTTGATGCTCAAAGACACGTCGGACCGCACGGCCTTCAAAGTCTTCGAGCCCGGCCACAGCCAGGCGCCCCATGGATTTGGCTACGCCAATAACGTGATCCTGCTGCCTGATCCGCAGTCGTTCAAGGTGCTACCTTGGTCGCCGGGTATCGGTTGGCTTAGGTGCGAACCTTTTTTCGAGGACGCCACTCCGATCGGTCTGGACACCCGACGCGTCCTGCAGCAGGCGCTATCGCGCCTCACGGCTTTGGGGCTGTCCCTCACATGCGGCCTGGAAGTAGAGTTCCATATCTACAAAATCGACAGCAGCCAGCCCAATCCGCAACTTGATCCGATGCAGGCCGACTGGCCAGGGCCCGCACCAATGGTGAAACTGATACATCCTGGCTATCGATTGTTGTCCGAGCAGTGGGCCGACATGTCCGACGAGCCGCTGCGCATCGTACAAAAAACCGCACAGGCTCTAGGCTTGCCTCTGACATCGCTGGAAATCGAGCTCGGCCCGAGCCAGGTTGAAGCCGTGTTTGATGCAACGGACGCCTTGACTGCGGCCGATCACATGGCGCTGTTTCGGAGTGCTGCAACACAAGCCCTACGGCGGGCTGGCTACCACGCGACCTTTATGTGCCGCCCACCGTTTCCGAACATCATGTCCAGTGGCTGGCATCTGCACCAGTCACTAGTACGACTGGCAGATGGAAGTAACGCCTTCATGCGTACCGAAGCGGCAACCGGCTACGGGCCACTCGATGCGCGACAGACCCTGTCGGACCTCGGTTGCCAGTACCTCGCAGGCCTGCTGACCCATGCCCGCGGCATGTCGGTTTTTTGCACCCCGACCACGAACGGCTATGGTCGTTTTCAACCCAATGCGCTCGCGCCGCAATCGGCGGTATGGGGGCGCGACAACCGTGGGGCCATGCTGCGTGTGATCGGCGCTGTGGGTGAGTCCGCATCTCGCATAGAAAACCGCATTGGCGAACCCGCGGCCAACCCCTACCTTTACATGGCGGCGCAAGTTCATGCCGGTCTGCACGGCATCACGCAGCGCCTGCAAGCTCCGGCCGCGACTGAGGCACCCTATGCGCCCGCTCAGACTCTACTGCCCACAAGCCTGCCCGAAGCCCTGCAAGCGCTCAGAGATGACGCCGAAATGTCGGCCGCATTCGGCGCGGATTTTGTCCAATACCTGTGCCAGATCAAGGCGATGGAAAGCACTCGCCTAGATCAGGCGCCAGACTCACTGGAGTGGCACTCGCGCGAGTACTTTTCGCGCATCTAAATACCATGATCGAACTGCAATTTATCCATAATGATGGCCAACAGACCATCGCCAAAGCCAGGACAGGGCAAAGTCTGATGCAAGCGGCCCTGGAGCTGTCCATCGACGCCATCGCGGCCGACTGTGGCGGGCTGCTGACATGCGCCACCTGCCATGTGATCATCGACAACGCTTGGCCGGGCGCCGATTCGCCGCTACCGCCTGCTTCGCAAGAAGAACTGGCGATGTTGGACTTCACCGCCGTGCCCAGGCAGGCGCAAAGCAGGCTCAGCTGCCAGATCAACCTGACGCAGGCGCTCGATGGCCTAAGGGTTCACCTGCCAAGCAGCCAGTACTGAACCAGGCCGCGCTATGCATATCGTCGTCATAGGAACCGGGATCGTCGGGGTGAGCAGTGCCGCCTGGTTGCAACGTGACGGACACCAGATCAGCTTTGTCTCGCGTGAAGGGGCCGGCGAGGCCTGCTCCTACGGCAACGCGGGTTCACTGTCCCCCAGTGCCTGCCTGCCTGTGGGCATGCCCGGGATGTGGAAGCAAGTGCCAGGATGGCTCCGTGACCCGGAAGGGCCGTTAACGATTGCGCCCGCCTACCTGCCTTTCATGGTCGGCTGGTTACTGCGGTTTCTAAGGCATTCGCAACCGAAAGAGGTGGTCCGTATTGCAACTGCTTTGCGGGGTCTGTTGGCGCCAATTTTTGAGAGCTATCAACCCCTGTTGGAACATGCCGGTGCGCAGCAATGGGTGCGGCGCACCGGTTGTCTGTACGTGTACGGGTCCGAGGATTCAGCCCGGCGCTGGCAATGGGGCATGGACCTGCGGCGCAGCCTAGGGGTTCAGTTGCGCCACATCGACCGAGAAGAACTCGAAGCCTTGGAACCAGACCTGCGGGGCCAGTTTCGCTTCGGCATTCTGGCCCCGGAAAACGGGTCGACGACCGATCCTTCGCAGCTGGTGAAGGCACTGCATGCGCGCTGCCTTGCTGACGGCGCGACTCAACACATCGACGAGGTGCGGGGCTTTGACCGAAGAGGCGATACCGTCAGGGGCGTGCGTCTGGGATCGGGGTCCACCCTGGCCTGCGATGGCGTTGTGGTTGCAGGCGGCGCATGGTCCGGCAGCCTGACCAGACAACTCGGCATCAACGTCCCCCTAGAGACTCAGCGTGGCTACCACGTGACCGTCCACAGCAATAACCTTTCGCTACGCCACACGGTGATGGCGTCCGAATATAACTTGATGGTCAACCCTATGGCTTCAGGCCTGCGCCTGGCTGGTAGTGTGGAGTTTGCCGGCCTTCGCCCGCCGCCAAATTTCAGACGCGCCGCCGTACTGCTGCGAAAGGGCCAGGAGATGTTTCCCCATCTGGACGCGACACGCACCACGCAATGGATGGGTCACCGTCCATGTCTGCCAGACAGCCTGCCCGTGATCGGACGCGCACCTCGCCTTGCCAACACCTGGCTCGCTTTTGGTCATGGTCACCTGGGTATGTGTAGTGGAGCCAGCACGGGACGGGAGATCGCACATCTGGTCGCTGGCAGGCGGCCGCAGATCGATCTGAGTCCCTTCCGGCCAGATCGCTTCTAACATGAATAACATCGCCCTCGTAACCACCCATGGCTTCGCCGATGTCCTGAGCCTGGGCAGACAGAATCGAGCCGACCCCTATGCCCTGCATATGGGTCCGTCTCCTTGGATCGCAGCCCTACCCGACTCATGGCGCATCGAACTGCCTGGACGCATCAACGCCCAAGGCGAGGAAGTCGAGAAACTAGACCTATCAACGCTGGCATCGGCAATGCGCCGACTACCAGACCGGCCTGTTGCGATCGCGGTGAGCTTGCTTTTTGCCGAACGCAACCCGCGCCATGAACGCCAGGCCGTGCAGGCGTTGACGCAGCTGCTGCCCGGCGTAACCGTGGTTTGCTCTCATACGCTGTCGGGCGAACCCGACTGGGGCGAGTACGAGTGGACGCTCGCCACAGTGCTGAAGGCGGGCGCACGCACGAGGGAGATTGCACCGGCTTGGACCGCAGCCGTCCTGCAGACACCCGCCTTGGCCACCGAGTTGGAAGCTTTGTGCAATACCATGCAACACACACTGGTGCAGCAGGCTGTGTCGTCAGTGGTGCGCGAGGCCATGGACTGTGCGGCCGCCGTATTTCTGCCCAACGGACGTATGCTGGCTCAGGCACGCTCACTGCCGCTACTTCTTGGCAGCCTGACGCCGGCAGTGCAAGGCATACTGGGTCACTTCCCCACCGACGTCATGCGAGCGGGTGACGTCTTCGTGAGCAACGACCCCTGGTGCGGTGGGACGCATTTTCCAGACTGGGTTTTGCTAAGGCCGGTGGTGCTAGACAGCCGGGTGCGCGCTGTTGTGGCCTGCATCCTCCACCACCAAGATGTGGGCGGCATATCTGCTGGATCGGTGCCGCCGCAGGCCCGTTCAAGCTACCAAGAGGGACTGCGGCTGCCGCCAATTCAATGGATTCATGCGGGCGCAGCAGATGCCGCATTGACTCGCTTGTTCACGGCCAACAGCCGCATGCCGGCAAACATGGAAGGCGACTTATCAGCGCAGCGGGCCAGTTTGGCGCTTGGGGAGCAGGCCATGAGTCGCCTGATCGCAAATCTGGGCCCGTCCTTCGAGACACAAACCGAACTGCTTTGGCAGCACACTGAACAGGCCACTCGGGCGGCGCTGGCGCTGGCGCCCGATGGCCACTACGCATTTTCGGACGCCCTGGACGGCGACGGTATCAGCGACACCCTGGTGCCAATCAAGGTGCTGCTGGACAAGCGCGGCGATACGCTGACGATCGACCTTCGTGACTGCAGCGACCAAACCCCGGGGCCGATGAATGCCTCGCGCGGCGCCGTTTGGGCAGCGGTCACCTACTTTGCACGCATGCTTGCGCCGCAGGCTGCCAGCAATGGTGCTTGCACCGAGCCGATTCGCCTACTCACCCGAGAGGGCAGCATCGTTGACCCTGGACTTGGTGCGGCGGTCAATGCGCGGACCAACCTAGTCAAGCTGCTGGCCAATGCCCTGCTCGGAGCCTGGGCACAAGCCATGCCTGATCACAAGCCCGCCGCCAACGCCGGCGTTGCTGTTGTACTGTCTCTAAGTGGCCGACTCGAGGAGCGGGACTGGATCATCACGGAAATCATCGCCTCCGCCGCAGGAGGAGCACCATGGGGAGCCGGCGCAAGCGGCATCTCAACCGATGTGGGCAATGCACGAAGCACGCCCGTACGCCTGCTCGAATCAACTGCACCCTTGCGCATGGAGCAAGTTGCCATACGCCGGGGATCGGGCGGTGCCGGCCGGCATGCCGGCGGCTGCGGCGTCATTCGCCGCTATCGCCTGGTGGCAGGCACGGGCCAGATCAGCTATCGGGGCGAGCGGCACCGTACCCAGGCCCAAGGCGCAGCCGGCGGACATGCGGGTTTGAGTGGCAGTGCCCGGATCGAGCGTGCCGATGGAAGCATCCAATCGTTGCGAGCCAAGGAGACTGCAACCTGGCAGGCGGGTGATGTCTTGATCATCGAAACCGCAGGGGCGGGGGGCTGGGGTATCCCCGACTCACTCATCACCGAACCCTTATCGGCCCCGCCGGCCCGCTGACAGCTGGCATGCGTATTCTTGTCGTTTACTGCCACCCGGTTGAAAGCAGCTTTTGCAGCGCCCTGCATCAAACGGTCGTGCGCACGTTGAAAAGCCAGGGGCATGCTGTTGACGATTGCGACCTGTATGCCGAGGGCTTCAACCCAGTCCTGAGCCGCGAAGAGCGGCTGATGTACAACGATCCGCCTAACAATCTAGGTGAAGCGAAACCGTATGCGGATCGGGTGATGCAAGCACAGGCCCTGGTCTTTGTATTTCCGGTCTGGAATTTCGGATTGCCGGCCATGCTTAAGGGTTTCATTGATCGGGTGCTTGTACCCGGCGTGTCCTTCCACATGGACGAACGCGGGCGCGTCATGCCGGGCCTGATGCACCTTCGCCATGTCCATGCGGTCACGACTTATGGCGTGCCACGATGGAAGGCCTGGTGGCTGGGCGACGCGCCGCGGACGATCATTAAGCGATTCTTTAAGCGCCTGACGGGTAACCGCGCCAGTGTGCGCTACCACGCCCGCTACCACCTGAACGTCGCCACACCACATGATCTGGAACACTTCGTGCTAGAGGTTAAGAACGCCATGACGGAGATCCATTGACGCCCAATCCCAACGCCCCCCCCGGATGTGGACAGCTGCAAGGCGTGCGCCTACCAGCTTGGTGCTTACCGCCTGACTGGCCACGCCATGACGGCGAACTTGCGGCTGCACGGATCGTCTGGCGCCATGGGGTGATCGAGGAAGTCACGCCACAAGAACATGCAGACAAGGCCTGCCGTCACTTGGTTCTACCCGCTTTGGTTCAGACGCATGCGCATCTGGATAAGGCCTTCACCATAGCGCGGACACCACCGCACGGGCCTGGCTTGCTCGCGGCGATCGAAGCGGTGATCCAAGACCGTCAGCACTGGAGTGCCGAGGACCTCCGCGAACGCATGACACAGGGCCTTCAAGCCGCGTCGGAAGCGGGTGTCGCGCTACTGCGCACACATATCGACTGGATGGATACAGAACCCCCTATCGCCTGGCAGATTGCGGGTGAGCTGGCCCAAGCTTGGGCCGGGCGGGTGCGACTGGAGCGCGTGGCCCTGGTGCCGCTGCGTTTTTTTTCCGATCGAGCAATGGCCATGCGCATCGCATCAGCGGTTCACGCGTCAGGCCACGACGCCGTGATGGGTGGCTTCATTCACACCAGCAACTGGAGCCACGAGGCGTTGAATCACCTGATGCAGGCAGCGCTGTCGCGCGACCTCGACCTGGACCTGCATGTCGACGAAGAACTAAACCCCCGCGCCCAGGGCGTCGCGGCGGTCGTTCGATTGGCAAGCGAGCTGAAATTCAGCGGCGTGATCGCCTGCAGCCACGCCTGTGCCCTGGCCGCACAACCCACCGCCCAGGCCTTGGCAACACTGGATGCCATGGCCAGGCAACCACAAATCCGTTTGATCAGCTTGCCTGCCACCAACTTGCTGCTGCAGGACGCCCAAATCGGCATAACACCGCGGCAGCGGGGTATCACGCTGGTGCAAGAAGCGCGAGCCCGCGGCATACCGGTCCTGTTTGGTTCCGACAACGTGCAAGACCCCTTTTGCCATGGGGGTTCGTTCGACCCGCTGCAGGCGTTTACGCTTGGTGTCTATGCTGCACAACTCGATGACCCGTTTGACTCTTGGAGTGATTCAATCTGCCGGCCCGGCTGGCTATCCCGCGCCCCGCATGCCCTCCCTTTGACGAAGGGCGCGCCCGCCGAACTGGTATGCTTCGAGCCGCAGCCCGCCTGCTCGTGGCCGGCTTGGTCAACTAGTCGACGTATCCTGCAAAAAGGTGACTGGCGCGAGCCGCGCCAGAACGCCATCAAGGCGCATTAGGAGATTCAGACCATGCTTCACGGGTACACCCCCCCGGAACGCTATTTGCCATACCTGTCATGGACGCAGATCGCCCAGTTGCCAGACCCGGCTAACACAGTGATCGTGCTGCCCGCAGGTGCTACCGAGCAACATGGCCCTCACCTGCCCTGTTCCGTCGACACAGCCATTTGCGCGGGTGTTATCGGGCACGCCCTGGCTCGGTTGCCCAAGCACGTTCCGGCCTACGCCATGGCGCCGATCACCTACGGAAAATCTGAGGAACACCTGCACTTTCCAGGGACGATGACCCTGACTGGCGCTACCCTGCTGTCGACCGTGATTGAGCTGGGTGACTCTGTGTATCGCAGTGGGTTCAAAAAATTGCTGATCGTCAATGGCCATGGCGGACAACCTCAAGTTATGGAAATGGCAGCGCGCGAACTGCGGCTTCGTTATGGCGATTTTGTTGTCATCCCCACATCCGTCTGGAAGATGCCCAGCGGCACGGCAGCCTTCACTTCCGAAAAAGAAAAGAAGCTCTCCATGCATGCAGGCCATGGCGAGACCGCCTTGATGCTGGCACTGGCACCCGAGACGGTGCACATGGAGCTTGCTGTGGCGAATTTCCCACCTGAATTTCCGTCCAAACTCCTGTCATCGGACGGGCGTCCGGCCTGCGCCTGGACCACCCGTGACTTTGGGCCCACAGGCGTTATCGGTGACCCCTGTGGCGCGACTCCGCAGCAGGGGCAGATCATTTTGGAGTCACTCTCGAGCCACTGGGCTCAGGCCATCGAAGAAGTGCACCAGCTCAATTGGGTCCAGCGCCCCGAGGCGACCTGGGGCAGAGGCCATCAGACGGGGCATATCCAGAATTCACCCCTCCCTTAATCCTGCCTTCCAAAGCATCTTTTCCCTCAACTCAAAGGAGCGTCGATATGAAGTCAACCCTGAAATCTATCATCCAGCCTGTGGCCCGGGCAGCTGCGGCGGCTCTTTGCTTGAGCAGCCTGGTCACCGGTGTTCAAGCCCAGGAAAAATTCGTCTACCAGACCAACTGGTATGCACAGGCCGAACACGGTGGCTTCTACCAGGCCGTGGCCACAGGCCTGTACCAGAAAGCCGGCCTGGACGTCACCATCAAGGCCGGCGGCCCCCAGCTCAATAGTCTGCAACTCATGGCTGCAGGACAGGCTGACTGCATGATGAGCACCGACTTCGCCATGCTGATCGCCCGCAATACCGGAGTACCGGTTGTGACGGTAGCCTCAGTCTTCCAGAAGGACCCCCAGGTACTGATCGCCCATGAAGATGTCAAGCGCTTCGAGGACATGAAGGGCAAGACCATCTTCATCGGCGCAGCCTCGCACCGCACTTTCTGGCCCTGGCTCAAAGCCAAGTACGGCCTGAATGATGCGCAGTTGCGTCCCTACACCTTCAATATTCAGCCGTTCATTGGAGACAAAAACTCTGTCATGCAGGGCTTCTTGACGTCGGAGCCTTTCTCGCTGCAAAAGGCAGGTGTGAAGACCAACGTGCTGATGTTCTCGGACTTTGGCTACCCCGCCTACAACACCACCATCTCGTGCATGGAAAAAACAGTCCAGGAGCGCGAGAAAGTGGTCTCGGCCTTTGTTCGGGCCACCATGGAAGGTTGGAAAAGCTATCTGGCCAACCCGGCTCCCGGCAACGATTTGATCAAGAAGGCCAACCAGAACATGACGGACGAGCAACTGGCTTACAGCGTCGCCAAGCTCAAAGAGCAGGAGATGATCACCGGTGGCGACGCCAAACGTGACGGCATTGGCACCATGAACGAGGCGCGCCTGAAGGCCAGCTACGACCTGATGGTCGAAGCCAAGGTGATCGAGCTGGCCAAAGTCAACTTCAGCAGTACTTTCAACACGAAGATCATCAAGGACATCAAAGTACTGCCATGACCCAATCGACAGCTGTGGCCATTTCCGTCACGGGGGCCGACAAGGTCTACCCCAACGGCACACATGCGCTCCAGCCTGTCGACCTGAAGGTCCAGCAGGGTGAGTTCGTCACCTTGCTGGGACCATCGGGCTGCGGGAAAAGCACACTCCTTAAAATGATGGCCGGCCTGCTACCGCTGGACAACGGAAGCGTCCAGGTATGGGGCCAAGCGCCAGATGCACGGCAGCCGCCAGAGCGATCCATGGCTTTCGTCTTTCAGTCGCCCACGCTGATGCCATGGGCCACGGTCAGCCAAAACGTGAGCCTACCCTTGGAGCTCGCAGGTGTGCCCAAGGCTGAGCTGGCGCCGCGAGTGGAGGACGCACTCAAGCTGGTCGGATTGAATCAGTTCCAAGGCCACCTTCCCAACGCATTGTCTGGCGGCATGCAGATGCGCGTGTCAATCGCCCGGGCCTTTGTGACCAACCCTAGCATCCTGCTCATGGACGAGCCTTTTGGAGCGCTCGATGAGATCACCCGCCACAAGCTGGACGCAGAACTTCTGGAAATCTGGCGCGCACGCAAGCTATCGGTGGTGTTCGTCACCCACTCGATTCACGAAGCCGTTTTTCTGTCCTCGCGTGTCGTGATGATGGCGGCACGCCCAGGTCGGATCGTCGATGAATTCGAGATCACTGAGCCCTACCCGCGCACCACTGACTTCATGGTCACGTCGCAGTTCGCCCGCTATGCCAAGCAGCTTCAGGACAGCTTGCACCGTGCAAGCGCGGAACCCGTTGGAAGCCAGGATTTATGAAGCCCAGCGCCAAGCCCAACGTACAGCGTGATTCGCTCGCGCGCTTCGTCTACCCCTTGATCGTGGCCATCGTCCTCATTGGCGGCTGGCAGACGGTCGTGACGGTAATGAAATTACCGCCCTACGTCGTGCCCTCGCCGGGCCTGACGCTCGAAACACTGTTCTTGAACTGGCAGCAGCTGGGATTGGCCTTGTGGGTCACCATCAAAATCACGGTTTTGGCCTTTTCGCTAGCCACGGTGCTGGGCGTGTTGATATCGTTTCTTTTTGTGCAAAGCCGCGTCATAGAAACAGCATTCTTTCCCTTCGCCATTTTGCTGCAGGTGACGCCCATCGTCGCTGTGGCGCCGCTGATCATCATCTGGGTACGCGACCCCGTCGGAGCGATGGTGGTATGCGCCGCGCTGGTCGCACTTTTCCCCATCATCTCGAACACCACGCTAGGCCTTCGCAGCGTGGATCCTGACCTCCAAAGCTACTTCAAGCTCAATCGGGCGACTCGGTTACAAACACTGATTCGGCTTCGAATCCCAAGCGCCCTGCCTTACTTCTTTGGCGGCCTGCGTATTTCCAGCGGGCTGTCCTTGATCGGAGCCGTGGTTGCCGAGTTTGTCGCGGGTACAGGCGGCACCGGTGCGGGCCTGGCCTACCAGATCCTGCAAGCTGGCTTTCAGCTGGACATCCCCCGCATGTTTGCCGCCCTGGTCCTGATTTCATTCACGGGCGTGGCGCTTTTCGTCATCATGGCCTGGCTGACCAAGCGGCATCTTGGCGGCTGGCACGCTAGCGAGATTTCCCGAGACTGAGGCCACCTGGCATCTTTTCCGAGTCCAACACCGTGAACACACACCGCGTAGCCCTGCGGGGCATCCAAGAACAGTTGCCCTCGCTGGCATGGATTACCGATCCCGCCCGGGTGGCCCGCTTGTCGCAAGATTTTTACTGGTTCAGCCCCGTGCTCAAGAGCCTCCTGGACGGCAAGGTGGCTGACGCCGTTGTCAAGCCCCGCGACGAATCACAACTGCGTGGGGTGGTCGCAGCCTGCGCCAAAGAACACATACCCATCACCCTGCGCGGCGGCGGCACAGGCAACTACGGCCAATCAACGCCACTGTTTGGCGGTCTGGTCATCGACATGAGCGACCTCAAACGCTTTTGCTGGGTGCGCGATGGCGCAGCACGGGCGCAATCGGGCATCCGCCTGTCCGACCTGGACCAACAAACTCGCGAAGCCGGTTGGGAACTGCGCTGTCTGCCCTCGACTTTTCGCATTGCCTCGCTGGGGGGGCTGTTCGCCGGTGGCTTCGGCGGTATCGGCTCTATCAATTACGGGCCGCTGGGTGCGGCGGGCACCATACTTGGTGTGAGTGCCATGACGGTGGAGCCGGAGCCAAAAATTATTGAGCTGAAAGGCCACGAAGCGCTGATGCAGCATCACGCCTGGGGTACCAATGGCATCGTGCTCGAAATCGAAATAGCCCTGGCGCCCGCCCGGCCTTGGTCTGAGGCGATTTTCGTCTTTGAGCACGCGCAGGACACGCTCGCATTCGCCAATGACCTGGCATTCGCACCCGGAATCGCGAAGAAGAACATCTGCGTGTGGTTCGATCCGATCCCCCGTTACCTGACCCGGCTGGCTGATCACCTTCCTGCCGGCCTGCACGCCGTGGCTGCGGTGCTAGCGCCATCGAGTATGGCTGCTGCACGGGCCATGGCACTGGAACGGTGCGGCAGGCAAACCTACGAAGACAGTACCCAGTTGGCCACGCAGCAAAATCGAACGATCCAGGAATACAGCTGGAACCACACAACGCTACATGTCCTAAAAGAAGACAAGGCGATAACCTACCTGCAGGTGAGCTTCACCGCAGGACAACACCTGGAACAGGTTGCTCGGGTGCGCGAGGCGTTCGGTGATGCGGTCATGCTGCACCTGGAGTTCATTCGAAGTATGGACGGCCAGATCACCTGCACAGCGCTGCCCTTGCTCAGGTTCCAGTCGGCTGAACACCTGCAAGAGGTGATCCAGCAATTTCGCGCGATGGGCATCCGGGTCAACAACCCGCACGTGAATGTGGTGGAAGACGGAAAATACGGCGGCGCCGTGCCGCCAGAGGTGCTGGAACTCAAACGCCGCTTCGACCCGCGTGGCCTGCTCAATCCGGGCAAACTAAAGTCATGGGTGAACGCCGGCGTTGAACACAGCACGCGGCGCTAACGTGGGATATCCTGGAGTGCTGCGCGCCTCAGTCTGGCTTATAAAAGGTCGCCTCCACCTCGACCAGAACCTGGTCATTGGGCAACATGCGACTGACCTCAACCACCGTGCTCACGACCGGCTCCTCGAAGAAAAGAGAGCGGACGCGGTTGTAATGGGGGTAGTCGCGCAGGTCGCGAAAATACTGCACCAGCCGCACTGCATTTTTCATCGGAACGCCCGCTTCGGCAGCAAGTTCCCGGATGCGCGACAAAACCCACCAGCTTTGCGCCACGATGGGGGCTTCGAAGCTGTCCACCGACATCTGTCCGGTGACGAAACCCAGCGACTGGAGCGCGGGTAGCGCTGCCTGCGGCAAATCACTGTAGCGTGTGACGACTGAGCCCGCAGAAGGATCGACGGCAATGACACCACTGAGATAGAGATGGCCACCCACAAGACGCCATGCGGCGTAGTTGGCCAGGGGTTTTCCGACGGTCATTCAGGTTCCTTGGTGGCCGGTGTGCGTTTCAGATCTGCCGCCTCGGCAGATCAACCGATTTTAAAAAAACGGTGGCAGCTAACCTGACACCGGGGGGTGCTCCTGCAGGATGGCCGCTCGTGTTCGCTCGAAATCGGTGGTCTGCAAAAAAGTCTGAATTGCACGTTGAGTCGCCCCCGGGTTATCACCCCAAATAGAGTGACCAGCGCCAGGGATGGGGAGCACCTGCCCTCGTTGAAACTCCTGGTTGAGTCGTTCGGACGTTTCAGGGGTCAGGACGTTGGAGAGCTCGCCCCTCAAAACCAGCGTGGGGCACTTAACGCGTCGCACATGCTCCCACATATCACGCGCAGCAACCGATAGGGTTTCGATGGCCGCATCGCGGTCATACCGCCACTCAAGGCGACCTTGCGCATTGAGGCGAAGGTCGCCTTGCAAGGTCAAGCGATGGGTCTCTTCGGTGAAACGCATCCGTTGCGGCATGGTTCGAGAGAAAGCCAGTGCTTCGTCCACGTCAGCAAATGTTCGCGGTCGGGTTCGATGCACATGAATCATTTCATCCGAGGCATGCTTTGGCATTTCGAAACTTAGATCCAAAAAAACCAAACTGCGTACCCGTTCGGGATGCAAGGAGGCGTACTGTAATGCCACTCGGGTACCCAATGACGATCCCACGAAGCTCACTTGCGGCCAGGCCATGGCATCCATAAATTCAATCAGGTCATCGCAGTAGTGATCTACCGTGTATTGCCCTAACGGGGCAGTACCAGAGTCACCATGGCCGCGCTGGTCCAGGCCAATAAGGTTGAATTCCGGATGCATGGAACCGGCTAACCAGGACCAGACTTTGCCATTCAAAGAAGTGCCATGCAGGCAGACCACTGTCGGGCCGTCTGATCGCCACTGTTCGTAATGCAGTTGAATTTGGGAGGTCTGCACAAAACCGTCGTTCGTAGGCATCATGACGTGAGATCAAAAACAGGAATGCCCGTGAAGGCTGGAAAGAAATCGCACGTCTGAAGGGCTAGGTCATAGCGCAACCGATGGTGCAGATAAGGTAGACCCCGCCCATACAAATGCAAATGCATTGCACTGTGCGGTGGTGTCACCTGGATGTCATGGATGTCATCTGCAGAGAGGAAGCAGACATCGCCCGCACCGATGGCCTGCTCGCTGCTCAAATCCAATCGAGCCAATCCCGGTTGATGCCCACCCTCGGAGCGGCTGTAGAAGCGATTTAACTCCACCCCGCTGACTCCGGCGATACAGGCCCAGGTGGTGTGGTTATGAGGGGGTTGCCCATGCCCGGGATGGGCGGCTGAAGCATACAGGGCCAAAGTACCATCGCCCTCTTCATGCAACTGATAAACCCCCCAGCGCTGACCCTCTGAAATTGGGAAGTCAGCCAACTGCCAAAGTTGCGCATGGGACGCCAATTCGGTCAATTGGGCACAGACAGCTTGTTGAAACTCTGGTGCGTCCGCAGTATGATTTTGCCGAAGTAACCGCAAGAATGTGAGAAAAGCATGCACTCGCTCGGAACGCTCACGTCTCAAGGTAGCGGGGGCGGGGTTCATGAATCCACCTTGATACCGGCGGTCTTGACCACCCGAGACCAGACATCAATGTCGCGTTGCTGAGTTTTGCGAAAGGCGTCGGGCTCGCCAGGGGTCGGTATGATGCCCATCACGTGCATACGTTCTTGCACATCTTTGTTGTTGAGCATTTTATTGAGCTCAGCGTTGAGTTGTTTGACCAAAGCAGCAGGGGTACCCGCAGGGGCAAACAAGGCGAACCAACTACCGGGCTCAAATGGCACGCCCTGTTCGGTGGTGGTGGGCACATCCGGAAAGGCTGGGCTGCGCCGGGGACCGGCGACGGCGATAACACGGATTTTGCCAAGACGGAGAAAAGAACCCGTCGTGGTGGTGTCGGTCATGACAGCTTGCAACTGCCCCCCCACCAGATCATTGAATGCGGGCGCGCCTCCTTTGTACGGAATGTGCGTCATTTTGATATTGGCCATGGCGCTCAAGCCTTCGCCAACCAAATGCCCGCCCGACGCGTGCCCGCCAGTGCCATAGCTGACTTTACCGAGGTTGGCCTTGGCGTAGTCGATAAACTCCTTTAGGTTGTTCACCGGCATGGTCAGGGGGACCGAAACGGCGATGACGCCGGTGCTGATCTGCCCAATAGGGGTGAAGTCTTTGACGACGTCATAGGGAAGTTTTTGACCGAGTGCAGTTTGAATGGCGTGGGTGGCCGCAATACCCAGTAGTAAGGTGTAACCATCGGGTGGGGCTTTAGCCACGATGTCGGAGCCGATCATGCCCCCTGCACCCGCCTTGATGTCGACGACAACCGGCTGGCCCAGACCAGCAGAAAATCGCTCGGAGATCAGCCGGCCCATGGCGTCTGCCGATCCCCCTGGCGCGAATGGAACGATCAACCTGATGGGGCGCGAAGGATAGAGGTCTTGTGCCTTCAGTGCATGCACGCTCAATAATGAGCCAGCCAAAAAAATACGTCGATTGGTGGACACGAGAGACTCCAGTTTGATTTAGACCGATTGAGCGGCCATCACCTCAACTTCAATCAAGTACTGCGCTCGGAACATTTCACTGACGACCAGACCCAGTGCCGCCGGCCGATGCTGACCTAGAAACTGAGCCCGAACCTTGGCATAAGCTGGTGCATGATCCCTATGACGCAAGAAACTGCTGACCTTAACCACGTCGACCATGTCCATGCGAGCCGAACGCAAAATACTCATGATGCGGTTCCATACTATCAGGCTTTGTTCCTCGATGGACTCCGGGACGCTGCCATCAGGTCGGCCGGCAGTTTGACCGGAGATCAACAACAGACGATATCCGGCGGGGATTTCCAACCCATGCGAATAGGGCCCCTGCGGTTCAAGGATATCCGCTGGGTTGTGAAAAATGAATGCGCTCATAAATCCCCTTTCGAAATATTGCGCCAAAAGGTGTCAGGCTCGGCGCCACGCGTCGAACGCCTGATCCAGGTCTTTCAGCAGGTCATCGATATGTTCAAGGCCAATGTGCAAACGGACCACATATTGCGCTTTCGGCCAAAGTAGGCTGCTCGCACCGCGTTGAGGCAATGCCGTCAGCACCAGGCTCTCGAAGCCGCCCCAACTTGCACCAATGCCAAACAACTTCAAGGCGTCGGCGAATGCATCGACTTGTCGCTTGTCGCTGGGTTGAGGAACAAAAGTGAGCAGCCCAGAGGCGCCGCTGAAATCGCGTCTCCAAAGATCGTGCTGAGGATGCGACGGCAGGGCAGGATACAGCACGCGTGCCACTTCCGCCCGCTGTTCCAGCGATTGGCCAATGCGCAACGCGTTTTGTTGGTGTCGTTGCAAACGCACATCCAAAGTTCGTAAACCCCGCAAGGCCAAGGCTGCATCATCAGGTCCCAAGCAGCTGCCTGTGTCGGACCAGTAACTGCGTACTTGGGAAGCCACCCCGGATTGACTCAATACCACACCCATCATGGCGTCGGAGTGGCCGACCAGGTATTTGGTGCCGGCATGGACCACGATGTCTGCACCCAGCAAAAGCGGCTTTTGAAACAGCGGTGTCGCCCAAGTGTTGTCAACAATAACAACCGCACCGTTTTGATGAGCCAAATGGCACAAGGCCGGTAAATCTTGAATCTCCAACGTATGGGATGCAGGTGACTCCGCATACACGACTCGAGTATTGGATTTGAATAAGGCGGCCAACGTGTTCAAATCCAGCGGGTCGTAGTACTCGACCTCAATGCCCCATCGTGAAAGCACCTGTTTACACAACTGCTTGACCGGCGGGTAGACCGCGTCGGTCACCAACAGATGGTCTCCCGCCGACAATGTGCTGGCCAGAGCCAGGTGGATCGCAGCCAGACCTGACGGCATCAGGACCGCGTCGTGAGCCCCTTCGAGTTCACACAGCGCATCTTCCAAGGCCCACAGGGTCGGCGATCCGACCCTGCCATAAATGAGCTGTCCATAGCGCTCGTGGTGGGCCGACTCATACGCCTGCATGCTCGGGTAAATAACGCTGGAAAAATGGTAGGTTGGCGGTGCGACGGTACCGGCGAGAACCCCTTCTGGAGTACCCATGTGGAGAAGTCGGGTTTGGATTTTGTCCTCCCCAATAGGCTGGGGACGATGCCGTTTGAGTGGTGTCATGTCGTTCACGCGGGCCATGCTTGACCTCGCCGATAAACCTGAAAATGAACACCGGGTTCTTCGTCCAATTGAATCAGCAAATCAATTTCCCATTCAATGTACCTTCGCATGGCTTCAGACACACCCGAGTCCAGTTGATACGGGCTATACCAAGCATCATCGGTGGAGCAAAGGAGCCTGCGCTCGGTCTCCGTGCCGATCTGAACGGCTGCAACTCGACTCCCTTCTTCCAGATAAGCCGCCCTCAAACCCAGGGCCTGCACGTCGCCCGCGGCCCAGGCGGCCAAATGGCCATCTGCGGATGTGAAGACGTACCAAGTTGCTGTATCGAAGGTTGATCGCATGTCGGGTATGCGCGAGCGCGTCATCCAATGTGCTTCGCGCAAATGTTCGCGCCGATAGGCACGACTGTCATCACAATCGATCAGCATCACCGGGTGCTGCTTTTTCAATTCGAGATAGGTGAGGGCTGTCAATGCGCGCGAAGCGGCAGGGGCGACGGGCCATGGCAGCCATGGATCAGGCGAACGGTAGGGCGGCAGCGGTGTATTTAGCAGATACACCTCCCACCCCATCTGGACCAGCCAATGAGCCGTCATCGGGGCTTGCACCTGATCGGTGTCAAACAGAACCATACGCGCTCGGCGAACTGGCGCATAGTGGTCCGTACTTTGAACCAGTTGCCCGCCCGGCGCTGAGACAAAACCTGGCAGGTGACTGTAGGCATGGTCGCTAGGCAACCGCACATCAAAGCAGTAGGTCGTGCGATCCGTTTGCGCTGTCATTACCTTGAGTTGCACGCTATCAATCCAAGGGATTTGCAAGGACTGCGCCAATTCGCAGGCTCGTAATGAAGCCAATTCGATCTCACGTCGGGGCGGCAAAGGCATGACTGGACTCTCGCCAGGCTGCAAGTGGCCGCCTTCCAGGTGCCAGGCCATGGTGCCATTTTCCAAGGCATAAATCTGATTACTCAGTCCCGCATTGATCAGCGACTGTGCGCCAATGATGCTGCGCGTGCGCCCCGCACAATTCACCACCACGGTGCAGGCCTGGGCTTGCGTGGGCAGGCGCAGTAACAAATCTGCGCCAGGGCAATTGAGCGCGCCTTTGAAAGTGAAATCCTGGAATTCGGCCTCAGGACGGCAATCGATAAACAGGTGGTGCTCTGAGCCGGCCAGCAGTTGCTTAGCTTCAGACACCTTCATGCGTGGCGTCTGCGCGTGATGCTCCACCACTTCGCCAAAGGCTTTGCTGGGCACGTAAATACCGGAAAAAAGTCGATAACCGGCTTGGCGCCAGGCGTCTTGTCCACCGCGCAGCGCATAAAGCTGTGAATACCCGCCTTGCTTCAAAACCAAAAATGCGCGTGCAATGACGCTGAAATCATCGGCCAGCAGCACGATGCAAGTGTCCCTGCGGGGAACACACTTCGGCAGTTTCAACTCCATACGAGACAACGGTACGGACGCAGCATAGAAAAGATGTCCTTCAGCAAACACCCCTTCTTCTCGCACATCCATCAGCACATGCTCGTGAGTCCCACGAAGACAATCAGCCACTCGGTGAGCATCCCAATAAATCAATCCCGGGACCGAGGGCCATTCGCTATGGTTGGGTGTATTCATCGATTCATCAACCTCACTGGTATCAGCATGCCCTTGCATTATTCGGGGGCGGAAGTCTGAACGCCGGAGCACTCGTTAGGGCGCCCCTGGGCCTGAGCCAACTGCGACACCAGCCCGGTAGCCGAATCTTGCCGAACTGCGCATATTTAATCACGCAAGTTATATCAAAAATCGTCAAAACCCTAGCCAAATTCGAATAGATTGCTCTATTAACAATAGCAAACTAACCCTCAAAATGCGGCAACAGCGCCTTGGCCGCCTCAATGCGCAGGGCCAGCGCTACCGTCGGGTCATGCATCACCGCCAGCAAAAAGTCCTTGGGAGCTAGCGCTTGCCCTGTGGCGGGCGCGTAGCTTGGCAAATGGCTTGGCGGCTCAAGCGGCAATTTGGGCGATGCGGCA
>CAJAXU010000326.1 GCA_903948045.1 uncultured beta proteobacterium
CATCGCCCGTGGTTGGAACCTTCGCAACACGAGGATGAGGTTATCAGAGTCGCCATGGCGCACGACGCTGATACCTACGAGTTGGGTGCCGCGGAGTTTCGGCAGTTACGCGTTTGCCCGGTGCCCCACGGTGGAAAGAAGGTTGAGTTGACACTGCGCTTGGACGCGGGCCTCGTGGAAAAGCTCAAGGCAATGGGGCCAGACTGTCAAAGACGCGTCAATGACGGTTTGCAGGCGTGGGTGGAGGGGGGGTGACGGGTTGCCCCAAGCTGCGCAACACATCGCGCACCGTTTGCGCCCGGTCTTTCGCCTCTGGCAGTTCGCGCTCGATGCGCAGTTTCTCGTTGCCCGCGAGTTTGATGTGCCGGTTTTTCTGTATCAGTTGAATGATCTTCATCGAGTCGATGGGCGGGTTCTTCTCAAAGGTGATGGTGATCACCGCGGGCGCGGCGTCCACTTTGAGTACGCCATAGGGCTTGGCGAGCACGCGCAGGCGGTGCACGTCAATCAGGGTCTGGGCCTGGGCGGGCAGTTTGCCGAACCGATCAACAATTTCTTCGAGCAGGGTGTCGATCTGCTCGGTGTTTTTGGCGGTGGCAAACTTTTTGTAAAACGACAGGCGCAAGTGCACGTCGCCGCAAAAGTCGTCGGGCAAGAGCGCTGGCGCATGCAGATTGATTTCGGTGGTCACATTGAGCGGGCTGAGCAAATCGGGCTCGATGCCCGCCTTCAGGCAGCGCACCGCCTCGGACAGCATTTCGTTGTAAAGCTGAAAACCCACCTCCAACATATTGCCGCTCTGGTTTTCGCCCAGCACTTCGCCCGCACCGCGAATTTCTAGGTCATGCATGGCCAAGTAAAAGCCGCTGCCGAGTTCTTCCATTTGCTGAATCGCGTCGAGCCGCTGCTGCGCTTGCTTGGTCAGGCCTTCCAGGTCAGGCACCATCAAATACGCATAGGCCTGGTGGTGGCTGCGCCCCACGCGCCCACGCAACTGGTGCAGCTGCGCCAGGCCAAACTTGTCGGCGCGGCTCATCACAATCGTGTTGGCGGTGGGCACGTCAATGCCGGTCTCGATGATGGTGGAGCACAGCAGCAGGTTGTAGCGCTGGGCCACGAAGTCGCGCATCACGCTCTCCAGCTGGCGTTCGGGCATTTGGCCGTGCGCCACGGCGATGCGGGCCTCGGGCAATAGCTCTTCGAGCTTGGCGCGCCGGTTTTCGATGGTCTCGACCTCGTTGTGCAAAAAGTACACTTGGCCGCCGCGCTTGAGCTCGCGCAGCACCGCCTCGCGGATCACGCCATTGCCCTCGGTGCGCACAAAGGTCTTGATGGCCAGCCGGCGCTGCGGCGCCGTGGCGATCACACTCAGATCACGCAGGCCTTCAAGGGCCATGCCCAGCGTGCGTGGGATCGGGGTGGCGGTGAGGGTGAGCACATCGACTTCGGCGCGCAAGGCTTTCATGGCCTCTTTGTGGCGCACGCCAAAGCGGTGTTCCTCGTCGATGATCAGCAGGCCGAGATTTTTGAAGTGGGTGTCTTGGCTGAGCAGCTTGTGGGTGCCGACCACGATGTCGATGCTGCCGTCGGCCAC
>CAJAXU010000327.1 GCA_903948045.1 uncultured beta proteobacterium
CAAGCCAGCGCGAGATAACCAGTCCATCGCAGGTATTTTGCAAGCCATGCACGCCCTGCCCGTGCTGGATGCGCGGCCCATGGCCGAAGTGATGTATGACGCTTCCGGCCTGCCCCAATGACGGCTGCTCAGGCCACACCGCGGACCACACTGGACGAGGCCATCGTCGATTCTTCGGCGCTGATGTGCATCCTAATGGGCGAGCCAGCGGCGCCGCTGTTCGTCACCGCATTGCAAAACACCGCACGGCTCTACGTTGGCGCAGCCACACGGGCCGAGGCTTGGCTGGCAGCGTTCAACGCCACAGGCATGGCAGGTGCCCAGCAAGTAGAAGCCCTGCTGGCTGCGCTGCAAGTGGGAACGGTGGACTTTACCCAGGACTCGCTGCCGCATTTTGTGAGCGGCGCCGAGCGTCACCACCACAGGGTGGACCCCAAAGCCCGGCTGAACCTGGGCGACCTATTTACCTACGCGCTGGCCAAAGAGACGGGGCTACCACTGTTCTTTCAAGGCACAGACTTTGCCAACACCGCCATTGCAAATGCGATGACGCTGCTTGGCTACGGCATGTCAGACAAAGGTGTGCCGCAGCCCTTGACCGCATCGCAGTAATCACGACAAACCGGGAGCACGCACCTCACTGAAGCTCAGTCTTGCGCACAAGTGCAGGCCCTCTGTCTCTCGGTTTTGCAAAGGCTGCCCTAAGCACCGGTTAAGCACCGGTTAAGCACCGACCGAGCGCCAATCCCTCAGGCCAACAGACGCGACGAACGCGGCACGTGGGCCATCAAGAACTCCATCTGGTCGGCCAAGATGCGGCGGTTGCGCAGGATGAAGTCTTCCCACAGGCTGGGCACATAGGGGGCGTACAGCAGCGGCATGCCGGCCTGCTCGGGGGTGCGGTGGCTTTTGCGGTGGTTGCAGGGGCGGCAGGCGGTGACCACGTTCATCCAGCCGTCCTGTCCCTGCTGCGCGAACGGGATGATGTGCTCGCGGGTCAGGGTCTCCTCAGCGAAATGATCGCCGCAGTAAGCGCAGAGGTTGCGGTCGCGCGCAAACAGCTTGCTGTTGGTCAGGCCCGGCTTGAGGTTGAAGGGGTTGATGCTGGGCACGCCCTTGGTGCCGATGATGCTGTTGACGGTGATGATCGACTGCTGGCCGGTGATGGCGTTATGGCCGCCATGGAACACCGCCACCTCGCACCCCATTTCCCAGCGGACTTCATTGGCGGCGTAATGGATCACTGCCTGCTCCAGCGAAATCCACGACTGCGGCAAACCCTGAGCGGACAGCTTCAAGACTTTCAAAACACCCTCCTGTAACATCCATGAACCGATGACACGGGATGCAGTTGCCTGCATGGACAGGGCCCGAATGAACGTCGCCTGCCACTGCGAGACAATATACCCTGTTTTCGTGACACACCGGCAAGTCCAGCGCCAAGCAACGGCCTGGCAGCGCCCTCAAAAAAGATCACACCCGATGAAGGTTTTTCGCGGTTTCAATCACCCTGGCATCGCCCCGGCCTGCGCGTTGACGATTGGCAATTTCGACGGCGTCCACCGTGGCCACCAGGCCATGCTGGCTTTGCTGCGCAGCGAGGCCGAGCAGCGTGGCGTGCCCAGCTGCGTGCTGACCTTCGAGCCGCATCCGCGCGACTACTTTGCGGCCAGCCGGCAGCAGCCGGAACTGGCGCCAGCGCGCATTGGCACCCTGCGCGACAAGCTGCTCGACCTGGCACGCTGTGGCGTCGACCAAACCGTGGTCCTGCCCTTTTCGGCCCGCTTGGCCGCGCTGGCGCCACAAGCCTTTATTGACGAGGTGTTGCTGCAAGGCCTGGGCGCCCGCTATGTGCTGGTCGGCGACGATTTCCGCTTTGGCGCCAGACGCGCCGGCGACTACGCCCTGCTGGATGCCGCCGGCACCAGTGCCGGCTTTGACGTGGCGCGCATGAACAGCTATGAGGTGCACGGCCTGCGGGTCTCCAGCTCTGAAGTGCGGCGCGCCCTGCATGAAGGGCGTATGGAAGACGCCGCACGCCTGCTCGGTCGCCCCTACCGCATTTCGGGCCATGTGGTGCATGGCCGCAAGCTTGGCCGTGAACTGGGCTTCAGAACCCTGAACCTGCGCTTTGCCCATTGGAAGCCCGCCGCCAGCGGCATTTTTGTGGTGCTGGTGCATGGGCTGTCGCCGTCGCCCCTACCCGGGGTGGCGAATCTGGGGGTGCGGCCCTCGCTGGACGCGAACGATGTCAACCGCGGACGGGTGCTGCTGGAAACCCATTGCCTGGACTGGCCGACCGAGCTCGGCGCGGAAGGGGCATACGGTAAACTCATTCGCGTGGAACTGCTGCACAAACTTCACGACGAACTCAAGTACGACGGCCTGGACGCCCTGATGCAGGGCATCGGGCGCGACTGCGATGACGCACGCCGTTACCTGGCTTCGCGGCACGCCCAGACCCATCGGCAGACGTCGCGCGACCGAATTTAGCCGGCACCTCAGCGCATGCCGGACCCGCCCTGGGGCGCCGGTTTTTTTGACCCCCTCCGCCTGCCCGGCACCGAACCCGCTCCACCTGCACCATGACCGATTTCACCGCTCCCACCGCTCTCACCGCTCCTAAAGACTACCGCAGCACACTGAACCTGCCGGACACCCCGTTTCCGATGCGCGGCGACCTGCCCAAACGCGAGCCTGGCTGGGTCAAGGCCTGGGAGGACAAGGGCCTGTACAAAAAGTTGCGTGACGCCCGCATCGATGCCCCCAAGTTTGTGTTGCACGACGGCCCGCCCTACGCCAACGGCAAGATCCACATCGGGCACGCTGCCAACAAGGTGCTGAAAGACATGATCGTCAAGGCACGCCAGCTCAAGGGGCTGGATGCGCACTACATCCCGGGCTGGGACTGCCATGGTTTGCCGATCGAAAATGCCATTGAAAAACTGCACGGCCGCAACCTGCCGCGTGACGAGATGCAGGCCAAAAGCCGTGCCTTTGCCACCGAGCAGATCGACCAGCAGCGCACCGACTTCAAACGCCTGGGCGTGCTCGGCGACTGGGACCACCCCTACCGCACCATGGATTTCGTGAACGAAGCCGCTGAGATCCGCGCCTTCAAGCGCGTGGTGGAGCGCGGATTTGTCTACCGCGGCCTCAAACCCGTCTACTGGTGCTTTGACTGCGGCTCCTCACTGGCCGAGTTCGAGATTGAGTACGCCGACAAGAAATCACAAACACTGGACGTGGGCTTTTTGTGCGCCGAGCCAGCCCGCCTGGCCGGGGCGTTTGGCTTGGCTGAGCTGCCCACGGGTGCCGACGGCCAGCCGCGCCCCGCCTTCGCCGTGATCTGGACCACCACCGCCTGGACCATTCCGGCTAACCAGGCACTCAACCTGAACCCAGCCCTGGCCTACGCGCTGGTGGACACCCCACGTGGCCTGCTGGTGCTGGCAGAAAGCCTGGTGGCCCAATGCCTAGAGCGCTATGGCCTTACCGGCACCGTACTGGCCACCACCCTGGGCGAGGCGCTGGGCGGCATCAACTTCCGCCACCCGCTGGCCCATGTCGACCCAGCCTACGACCGACTGAGCCCGGTCTACCTGGCCGACTACGCCACCGCCGACGATGGCACCGGGCTGGTGCACTCCGCGCCGGCCTATGGCGTGGAGGATTTCAACAGTTGCGTCGCGCACGGCATGGCCTACGACGACATCCTCAACCCGGTGCAGGGCGACGGCCAATACGCGCCCGAGTTGGCCCTGTTTGGCGGCATGAACATCTGGAAGGCCTGCCCACGCATCATTGAGGTGCTGGGCGAATCAGACCGGCTGTTTGCCACCACCCACATCACCCACAGCTACCCGCACTGCTGGCGCCACAAGACACCGGTGATCTACCGCGCTGCCGCCCAGTGGTTTGTGCGCATGGACGAGGGCGTTGGCGTGTTCACCGTGGACAAGGC
>CAJAXU010000328.1 GCA_903948045.1 uncultured beta proteobacterium
GACCTGGTGGCCGAGATGGGCCTGACCTATGTCTGCGACCTGTTCCATGACGACCAGCCCGGCCCGGTCAAGGTGCGCCAGGGTCGGCTGACCAGCGTGCCCTATTCGCTGGAAATGAACGACACCATCGTCTACAACGTCAATTTGGTGCAGCCGCGGCGCTATGCCGACATCCTGAAACGCCAGTTCGACCGGCTGTACGAGGAGGGCGAGCAATCCGGCACGGTGATGTGCATTCCCCTTCACCCCTACCTGGTGGGTCAGCCCTACCGGATGGCAGCCTTTGAAGAGGCCTTGTCCTACATCACCAGCCACGACAAGGTCTGGCTGGCCACCGGGCGCGAGATTGCCCAGCACTTCAACACCCATTATTTCGATGCCTTTGCTGCTGCCGCGCAGGCCGCAGGAGACAGCCCATGAGCGCCGCCCCCGAGACCGTCAAGGCGGGCCTGCCTGACGCCCACCTGGAGTACCCGCTGCGCCGCTACGGCATGGACCACAGCCACTACGACTGGTCCATGCTGCCCAAGCGCAAGCCGGTGCAATGGCCGGGCGGCGCCCGGGTGGCGCTGTGGGTGGTGCCGGCGCTAGAGTGGTTTCCGCTGAACATGAAGGGCGTGCCCTTCAAGCCGCCGGGCGCCATGATGACGGCCTACCCCGACCTGCGCCACTACACGCTGCGCGACTACGGCAACCGGGTCGGTATTTTCCGCATCATGCAGGCGCTGGCCAAGCATCAGATCCGCGCCTCGGTGGCGGTCAATGCGGCGGTGGCGCTGCGCTACCCCAGCCTGATCCAGGCCTGCACCGGGCAAGGCTGGGAGGTGATTGCTAACGGCCTTGACATGGACCACCTGCACCATGCCGGGCTGGCGGCGGATGACGAAGCCCAGCTGATCAGCAGCACAATGGCTATTCTGCGCCAGGCCTCGGGTCAGCCGGTGCGCGGCTGGCTGTCGCCGGCCAAATCAGAATCGGCCAATACGCTGGCGCTGCTGGGCGCGGCCGGGCTGGACTACGTGTGCGACTGGGTCAATGACGACATGCCCTACCCGATGCACACGCCGGCCAAAACCCTGCACGCCATGCCGCACCCGATCGACATCGACGACCACACCATCCTGGTGCAAAACCACCACACGGAAGACGACTTCCGCGACCAGCTGTGCGACCAGTTCGACCTGCTGTACCGCGAGTCCGCCACCCAGGGCGGCCGGGTGATGGCTATCTCATTGCACCCCTGGGTGATCGGCCAGCCCTACCGCATTGGCGCGCTGGAACAGGCGCTCAAGCACATCATGGCGCACCGGGACGTGTGGGCCGCTACGGGTAGCGAGATTCTGGATGCCTGGACTGCGGCCCAGGCCTGAGGGCTGCGCTTCAGGGCGCGGCGGGGCGGGCTTCGGCCAGGTCGTTCCAGACGTCCTGCTGCTGGATCAGCCCGTCGACCAGCACAAAGCGGTCAATGAAGCGCACGCCCTCAAAGGCCGAGCCATCCAGCCAGACCCCGTGCAGCGTGCCGGCGCAGTACACCACGGCGCCCTGGTCGGTCCAGCACTCGTCAAACTGGTCAAACACTTTGGCCACGCGCTGGTAGCGGGTTTTTGCCCACTGCACCAGCTCTTCCAGCCGGTGCAGGGTGGCGCCGCCCGGGAAGCGCATCACAAAGCCCGGCGCCAGAAACTGCTGCGCCTGGGTCAGCTCACGCGCCTGCATGTGGTCCAAAAACCGGCGCACCAGCGCACTGGCATCTGGTCGCGCGGCACCGCCAGCCGTGACCACCCGGCTGTCCCGCTGGTAGGTGCTGGCGTGGTGCACCATGACCGTGGTGCCGGCGGCCGGCGCGGCAATCACCGAGCGGGCGGCCAGCGCCACCCGCTGCACCAGCCGGGCCTCGGTCTCAGCGCCGTAGCCTGGCAACAAGGTAATGGCAATCACTGGCATGTCGGTCTCCCCGTGGCGGTATGAAAACAGCGATCATGCCTGCAAATGCCACCGAAAATTAACCAGATGAAAAGGTTGGAAACGCGTCAACGTAGTCCCACCCACCCAGGAGCCATCCTGCGAGAAGATGTGATGCCCAGCTTGCCGGGCACTTCGATGAGCGCGTTTGCCTGAAACCTGGGTGTTTCACGCCAAACGCTGCACGATGAACTCGGTCAGATGAAGCAAATGACCTCAGCTGGCTACCCAGTTATCCAGTTGCAAGCCGGGCACGTTGGCAAACTCACGCATGTTGTTGGTAACCAGCAGGGCCTGTTGGCTCAGGGTGTGCGCGGCAATCATGGTGTCGAGCAGGATCATGGTGCAATCTCGACGCGAACCTGGTCTTCAGGTTGCTCTCCCGTCAACACAAAGCCAGGCTCAAAGGCGGCGAGCCCAGCCGCCAGCATTTGCCAAGAGTCATCCACCGGCAATAACAACACGCCATTGCCGAAATGTTTTGCCATCACCTCGGTGCCGACAAACCGGTATTCTTTGAGTAGCCGAACGGCTTGGCTGCCGCCAAAGACCACTGCCCTCAGGTTGAAACGTGTAAAGAATTACGTTACACTTTTCATTATGATCGAGTCATTCAGGCACAAAGGGCTTCAGGCCCTTTTTGAGAAGGGTACCAGCGCGAAGGTGCAAAAGGCCTTGGCTGAAAGAGCACTTCGCCGCCTTGATGCCATTGATACCGCTAAGACACCAGACGCATTGAATGTCCCTGGTTTTGATTTCCATGGGCTGCAGGGCAAACCAAAGCGTTTTAGCGTGCATATCAACGGTCCGTGGTGCATCACTTTTGAATGGCAAGGTGAGAACGCGATCAAGGTCGACTTGGAAAATTACCA
>CAJAXU010000329.1 GCA_903948045.1 uncultured beta proteobacterium
AATTGGGCGCCGACGATTACCTGCCCAAGCCCTTTGAGCCGCGTGAGCTGGTGGCCCGCTTGCAAACCGTGCTGCGCCGGCGTGTCGCCGCGCCGCCACCCCTGCCGGCCGCTCGGCCCGACACCGCAGGCCGGCTGCTGTTTGACGGGCTGCTGATTGACCCGGCCACGCGCAGCGTGCAGCGCCTGGGCCCGCCCGTGGCCTTGACCAGCACCGAGTTTGACCTGCTGCACCTGTTAGCGCGCGACGCCGGCCGGGTGTTTCACCGCGATGACATCCTGAACCAGCTGCGTGGCCACGAGGCCGATTTGTACAGCCGCGCGGTGGACATCCTGATCAGCCGGCTGCGCAAAAAGCTGGAACCGCTGGAGGCCATCAAGACCCTGCGCCACGCCGGCTACGCCCTGGCGCTGGCGCGCCTGCCGGCATGAGCACCGCCGCTGACGCGTCGGGCCGCAGCTGGCACCGACGCGCCCGTCATGCGCTGGCGCACTCGCTGCGGGTGCGGCTGGTGGCCTTGTTTCTTCTGCTGGCTCTGGGCATGAGCGCCACCTTTCTGCTCGGCATGCAGTCCGCGCTGCGCATCGGCTGGCGCGACGCAGCGCGGCCGCTTGTGAGCGACTATGTGGACCGGCTGGTCACCGAGCTGGGCAGCCCGCCTCAGGTGGAGCGTGCGCAATCCATGGTGCAGCACCTGCCGCTGAGCATTCGCATTCAGGGCCCGCAGGTCAATTGGCGCAGCCACCCCGATTTGGGCGAGTACTACGAGGCGCCCGACGAGCCCCGGGACAACCGGGCGCCGCGTTTTTTTGAGCGCAGCACAGCCGACGGCCACCGCATCCGCTTTGGCGTGAACGTGCAGGCCTGGCACGACCGGCCGCGCCTGATTGGCTGGGCCACCCTGGCGGCGCTGCTGTTACTGACAGCGCTGGCCTATGCCCGGGTACGGCGCATGCTGCGCCCGCTGGTCGACATTCGGGCCGGTGCGCGGCGCTTTGGCGCGGGCGATTTTGCCCAGCCCATTCCAGTGCGGCAGCCGCAGCGGCCCGATGAACTGGGCGAGCTCGCCGCCACCATCAACACCATGGGCGCTGACATCGGCCAGATGCTGGACGCCAAACGGGCGCTGCTGCTGGCCATCAGCCACGAGCTGCGCAGCCCGCTGACCCGTGCCCGCCTGAACACCGAGCTGCTGCCGGAGACGCCCGAGCTGCAGGCCAGCCGGCAGGCGCTGCTGACCGACCTGGCCCTGATGCGTGACCTGATCACTGACCTGTTGGAGAGCGAGCGGCTGGCCAGCCCACACGCCGCGCTGCAACGCGAGCCGACCGACCTGGCCGCACTGGTCACCGAGGTGGTGGCTGGCCTGGCCGGTGCCCCGCCAGTCCGGCTGGTCTTGGCGCCCGGCCTGCCGCTGCTGGCGCTGGACCGCAGCCGAGTGCGCTTGCTGCTGCGCAACCTGCTGGACAACGCGCTGCGCTACAGCCAGGGCCAGGCCCAGCCGCCCGTGCTGACGCTGCAAGT
>CAJAXU010000330.1 GCA_903948045.1 uncultured beta proteobacterium
CTCGCCCTTCGGGCTCCTGCAAACACGGCATTGCAGGTAAATCTCATTCATCCTTTGCCGCCAGATTTACGCGCTTATTGAAAGCCACTCACAAAAGCCAGTATGGCGACAAATGTTGGCGCAAGTGCCCCTAGCAGCAGCCCCGCAGGATGAATCGCGTTGTCAGCAAACTTGTCTTTGAGAATCGCATCGCCTGCAGGATTCGGGGCGTTTGCAATGAAGGTCAAGCCACCACCCGTGACAGCACCCGCCACCAGAGCTACTTTGAATTCTTCGCTAAGACCATTGACCAAGGAGCCGAGATAGGTCAATGCGGCGTTATCGGTGATGGCGGTGAGCGCCGTGGCACCGAAGAAAACAGAATTGACGTTCATACCCATCAGTACGGGCTCCAGCCACCATTGCTGCAGGCCGCCTAAAACAACTAGTCCCGCCAGAAAAAAGGCCACCAACAGCGCCTCCTTCAGGATCAGGGGGTTCTGGTGGCGCTGATACGCCGTCGTGAATCCCATGAAGAACAGGAACAGTCCCATGAAAACCGCAGGATGGTGAGAGAACACGACCACCAGCGCGAGAAACGCCAGGTGCACTAAGACGACCGACAACGGCACTGCGGGGTTGGTCGTTGAGGGCGCTTGTTTGCCCATGTGCCCGACTTCTTTGCGGAATATCAGGGCCGCAACCGTCGCATTGACAAATACGGCGATGGCAGCTTTCCAGCCAAAATGTGTCAGCATGTAGACCATGTCCCAGTTCCATTTGGCGGCCACCATAAGGACGGGGGGAGCGGCGAATGGCGTGAGCGTTCCGCCAATGGAAATATTGACGAACAGCACCCCGATCGTGGCGTACTTGAGTCTGGTGGATGTTTCCTTGGAAAAAAGCGTATGCCGAAGCATCAAAGCCGCAAGAGTCATCGCTGCGGGTTCTGTTATGAAAGACCCCAGCAAAGGAACAAATGCCAGCACCAGAAAGTAAGTGGATACCCCTTTGGGCAACGGCATCAGCCTGGCTAGGATTCTGACCGCAGAACCAGCAACTTGGAGAATGGGGCGCGTACCAGCCATCACCATGATGGCAAATACGAACATGGGTTCGGTGAAATTGCGGGAGTCCAGATAGGCTGTGGCTTGCTGCTTCCCGCTGATTCCAAACATGAATAACATGAGTACCATGGCCCAAAATCCGAAGACGACTTCGACTTCTCCAAGCAGATGCCAAATCCCCGCATGGCGAGGGTTTTGGTGCGCCAGGTGCTCAAAGAACTTCGTGGAAAAGGTATGGAGGACCGCAAGCGCAAAAAGCGCAGCGCCAATTATTTGAATCAATGTGGGTGCTTGCATGGGCGTAGTTGGTTCGCGCGGCGGCCCGACCTACGCTAAAACCTGTTGAAATCGCCTTGCGCAATGACAACACCCAACGAGACTATAACTTGGTTATCTTGATGAATAACCCTCAGGTGTACGCTTAGCTTATTGGCAGGCGCTGACCTTCAAGGTTTTGCTCATGATCCACGGCTTCGGCTCGCTGCATGAGAGTCAGACAGTTTGGACGTCCATTATGATGTCTTGACCCGCATCAAAGCATGCCCAGGCGCACTGTGCCATGCTGCGCTCAGCCATCCACCACCATGCTCTACAAATTCAAATCCAAAGCCGCCGGCGACCTGATCATGCTGGAGGCCAACGGTCGGCGTGTGCTCGACATCATCGGCAAGGACACGTCACCCGCATCAGGCGGCAAGGGCATTCTGCTGCCCGAGGACATGGGCGGTGCCATGGCCGCGCTGCAGGCCGCCATTGCGACAGAAGAGGCCGCGCAGCAGGCTGCTGTAGCCGAGGCGCTGGCCGAGCACAGGACGCCGCCGCGCTTCGAGGCCATCGGGCTGCGCACGCGCGCCCAGCCTTTCATTGAGATGTTGCGCCGCTGCCAGACAGCCGGCAAGGAGATCGTCTGGGGCGTGTGAGCGACCGAGCCGGGCTCAGTCCACCCGGGCGCCGGAGGCCTTGACCACGGCTGCCCATTTCTTGATCTCAGCGTCGATCAAAGCAGCAAACTGCTGGGGTGTGTTGCCGCTGGGGATGGCACCTTGCGCCAGTAATTTCTCCTTGATGTCCGGTGAGTTCAGCGCCTTGGCGGTTTCCTGCTGCAAGCGGCTCAGCACCTCAGGTGGCGTGCCAGCCGGCGCCAGCAGGCCAAACCAGCTGCTGGCTTCAAAGCCCTTGAGCTGACCAGCGTCTTCCAGCGTGGGCAACTCGGGCATGGCCGCAGAACGCTGTGCGCTGGTCACAGCAAAGGCCTTGAGCTTGCCGCTCTTAATGTGCGGCATGGCCGATGGCAGGTTGTCAAACATCAGGTCCATGTTGCCGGCCACCAGGTCCAGCAGGGCCGGGCTGGAGCCGCGGTACGGAAAGTGAACCATGAAGGTGCC
>CAJAXU010000331.1 GCA_903948045.1 uncultured beta proteobacterium
CCGCCGGCCACGCAGCGGGCGCCTTCGCCCAAAGCAAATTCGACGTCACGCTGGATGCGTTGAAAATGCGGCTCATTGGCAATCGGGCCGATCTGGGTCGAGGCCAGACGAGGGTCGCCGAAAGTCAGGTTGGCAATGGCCGCCTGGAGGCGGCTGACAAAGTCATCGTGCAATTCATCCTGGACCAGCAGGCGTGAGCCGGCCACACAGCTTTGCCCATTGGACACAAAGATGCCGGACACCACCCCGCGCAGCGCTTGTTCGATGTCGGCATCGGCGAACACCACCTGGGCCGACTTGCCGCCCAGCTCCAGCGTGACTCGTTTCAGCAACTCACCGGCCCGCGCGGCAATTTTTCGGCCCACCGCGCCAGAGCCGGTAAAGCTGATGCGTGACACCAAAGGGTCGCTGACCAGAGGGTCGCCCACCTCTTCACCCAGGCCGGTCACCACGTTGAGGACACCAGCGGGCAGGCCGACGGGCTCAAAGCTGCGCATCAACGCCAGGGTCGACACCGAGGCGTGCTCGGATGGTTTGATAACCACCGTGTTGCCTGCGGCCAGTGCCGGCGCAATCTTCCAGGTCAGCAGTGCCAGTGGTGAGTTCCATGCGGTGATGGCGGCCACCACCCCATAGGGCTCCCAGGTCGTGTAGTTGAACGTGTCGGGCTTGTTCAGCGGAATCACGCTGCCCTCAAATTTGTCGGCCAGGCCGGCGAAGTAGTCAAAATACTCGGGCAAGCTGGCAATTTGGGCCCGCACCTCCGCCAGGCGTTTGCCGTTGTCACGGCATTCGGCGATCGCCAGGCGCTCAGCATCAGCGGCGATGGCCTGGCCCAGTTTTCTCAGCCAGGCGCCGCGCTCAGTGGGTCGTAGCACCGACCATGGGCCCTCAAACGCTGCCCGGTGGGCAGCGCCGGTCGCCCGAGCCACATCGGTGCCGTCGCATCGCGGCACCCGGGCCCACACGGCGCCCGTCGATGGGTCCCATGAGTCCAGGTAGCGGCCGCTGGCAGCGCCGCACCAATGCCCGTCGATCCAGGTTAAGTGGTGGGCGATGCCATCGACCACCTCATGATCATTAGCCATGCGACGCTCCTGGCTGGGGAATGGCCTTGAGCGCGTTCCTGAAGGTGTCACGCGCCTGCGCGCTGTGGATGTAGTCGTAACGCTGGGGGTAGCTGGTGGCACTGCCGAGCACCCTCAGGTCGACCAGGGTGGGGCCTGCTTTGCGCGCCCGGCTGGACAACCACAGGTCCAGCGCCTCGGGGCGGGAGAATTGTTGGGCATCGGCAATGCCAGCAGCCCGCGCCATCGCCGCAAAATCAATCGCGTGAGTGACTGGCAGGGGCGCGCGGCCGTTGGCTTCGTAGCTGCCATTTTGGAATACAAAGTGAGTCAGGTTCTTGGGTTTTGCGCCCGCCAGGGTCACCAGGGAGCCCAGGTTCATCAGCAGGCTGCCGTCACCGTCGAAGACCCAGACTTCCTGGTCAGGGCGGCCCAATGCCAGGCCGAGGGCATGTGAGCCGGCCTGGCCCATCGCGCCCACGGCAACGTAATTCAGGGCATCGGGACGAATGGCCATCCACTCGAAACAAGTTGTGTAGACGCTGACGACGAGCTGCCCGTCATAGCGCCCGGCGAGGGTGCGCAGGAAGTCATCGCGTGGTGCGCTTGCAGTCATTGGGGGTTGCTTCCAAACAATATGGCCAGGGGTTGGCTGCGTTGGTAGGCCTCGTCGATGGCTTGCATGCAGGCGGGGATGTCCTGGTCTGACGATATCACCACATGGCGTATGCCCATGACGTCGAGCACGGGTTCGATGATGCGAACCCCGTAACGGCTTGACTGGCCGGGTGAAACGCCGTCTTCCTTACCCAGTAGTCCGATCATCATGCAGACAGGGTTGCCGTAATCGACAGCAATCGCCCGCAAGGCGTTAGCGGAATCCATCAAACCCGTCTGCTGCATCAGCAACACGGCCCGCTTGTCGCAAAAAGACAAAGCCGCGCAGACCGAGACCCCTTCGTCCTCTTTACAGACTCTGACCAACCGGAGCTCAGGGTCATGAGCGATCGGCCGCAGCAGGCCTTCGCTGGTGCAGATGTCAGGTACTGACAGCACGAATTCAACACCCGTGTCTTTAAGCGCCTGGATGATGGCCTTGCCATGGAGCACAAGGGGTGCACTTGGGGGATCGCGTTCCATCAGGTCAGGCCACCGTCTTGAATTCAAAAATTTTGCCGTGATCTGGGTTGATCTCGGTCGGATCAGCCGTATTGAGCGGCGCCAGGATGCGGCTGATGGCGTCCCGACGTTCGGCGTCTGGCAACAGCTGGGTGTCGATGTAGGCCTGCGCCACTTTTTGACATACCTCGCGGATCAACTGCCGGTCGTCGCCCCCATTGGCGGGTATGCGCAGAATCGTGTCGCCACCGGTGGTGGGGATGGTGCCGCAACTCAAGGGTTCGAGCCGCTGCGGTTCTATGCCATTGGCCAAGTCATCGATTTCTTTTTTGAGCCTGCGCCGCAACAGTGCAATGCCGCGATCGGTGCTGCCCAGATGCTCACTGGCATGGCTGGTCACGGGCCCCAGGCTACACCAGGCGTCCCAATCGCCCGGCGCGTCCTGCCGTTGTGCATAGGGCGCCTCGTCGCTCTGGCCGTAGAAGTCGGTCTTGCCCAAGCCGACATCGTCCGGCCGGCCCTGGTGGTGCGGATCATCACGGTCATTGAAGTGCCGCCACGCGATGACTGCGGTGTTGGTGTCGTCGATCGGTGTGACCCAGCGCGTGAGGCCAGGACGGCCGAAGTAACGGACGTGGCTGACATTCTCAAAAATAGCGCCATTTTGAGAAAAATTGGGCACCAGATGGTCGTGCATACGGATCCAGACGAAGTCGCCCACCCGTCGCGCATTGGTGTAGAAAAAGCCATGTGGCGTCTCGTGGTACTCAATGATTGGCAAGGTTGCAAACACTTCGCTGAACTGCGGGCCTGAAACGCGGGTATGCAAAAAAGCCACGTGAAACGGGTCCATCGAATTTTCACTGACCTGCTGCCAGTTGCAGGGCGAATGGATCAGGTAGGGCTTCATCTGGTTGTCTGGCATCACCATGGCGTCCATCATGGGGAATGCCGGTTTGATGGCGGGGGGGCCCATATAGGTGAAGATGACACCTTGGAACTCCACCACTGGGTAGGCGCCCTGGCAATATTTGTGACGATGGGGGCTCTCAGGTGGCTCCCCCGGGGTTTCCAGGATGGTGCCGTCATTGCCGAACAGCCAGCCGTGGTAGCAGCACCGGATGCCGTGTTCGGCAATGATGCCAAACTCGAGCGATGCACCACGATGGGCGCAATGCTTGTGCACCAGACCCAGCTCCCCCGACAAGTCACGGTAGAGCACCAGGTCTTCACCCAACACCCGCACCACCTTAGGGCGATGGTCTAGCTGCGATGACAGCAGAAACGGGTGCCAGTAGCGCCGCATGTACTCGCCGCAGGGCGTACCCGGGCCAACGCGGGCTGTCAAATCTTCGACCGGGCGTTCTTTGGGCTGGTGGTAGCCCGAAAATTTCATGGGGTGCGTTTGGTCAGTGGGCTTTTCCATGGGGCGCTCTGCTCTTTGTCAACGAGGCCCCACTCAAAGCGGTGTTGCCTGGCTAGCCCTGATTCTGATGAGTTTCAGCAGGCGTGTCGACCAGGCCCCAAGCGGCATTAACAAAGCTGACGCTGGTCCATAAGGGACGCTGATCAGGCCACCCGGCCAATTACGATGCAGAAAAATCATCAAATTTGGCGACCCTGATCTGGGAATACAGCTCGGGGTAGGTGTCATGGAGCTCTCCTTCGACCAATTCGCTCAATACGGCAGATGACAGACGCGCCAGTCGCAACACCAGGTCGTCAAACTCACCCCGACGCGCCACGACGCACAGCCGCCTGTAAAAGGTCTCGCCCGGAAACATGGCAATACGGATCAGCCGTCGCTGGCGGCCTGACATCAAGAGCGACAGGGGGTTGCCAATGCTCCAGCCGACACCTGCTGCCACACTGGCCATCAGCTTTTCGGTGGTGTCAACCGTCACGCGACGCGACGGCGTCACGTTCAGCCGATGGCACTGTGCGTCGATCTGGCTGGCGATGTGTGACTGGGTGGCGTACCGCACCATGGGGTAGGCGCGCGCCAGACTGGCCAGATCAGGCGTTTCTTCGTCCCATCTCACATCTTTAGGGAGTAACAACACAAAAGGCTCGCGCAACAGCTCGTACCGGGTCAGCTGCGGCTCGTTGTCATAGGAATCATTGGCAAAAACGATGTCGAGGCGTTTGGCCAGCAGGGCTTCGCCCAGCCTGGGGGTGACATCGGACGAGAGGTTCAGGTTCACAGCCTCCGACATCATGCTGCTGATGAGCGACGGCCCGACAGCAGAAGAAAATGAGTCCACCATGCCAATGCGCAACTGGCTGACCTTGGCCATGCTTTGCTCGCGGACCAGCGAGGTCATTTTTTTGATGTCTTCTGCCAGTTTTGTGGCGAGTCGGCGCATCAGGTCGCCAGACGGCGTCAGCGTGACCTGGCGTGACGCCCGGTCGATCAAGATGACGCCCAGTTCTTCTTCCAGTTGCCGGATCGCTTGAGAAACGGCCGATTGGGTTTTCTCCAGCCGTTTGCCGGCCAGGGTGAAGCGGTTGGTTTCAGCAACGGCCAAGAAGGCTTCGATGCTGTGCAGGTTCATACAGCGTGGCCCGCAAGACTTGGACGCTGCGTCATAGGCCCTTCAGCGCCAGCTCGGCGCCAGGTGTTTTCTGGCAATCGCTGATGTACTGGCGGATGATGTCGGCAAAGCTCTCATCAGGGACCAGTCCCAGTTTGCTGGCGCGCGCTCCGCTGGCGCCCGCCGGCCAATTGCCCACCATTCCGGCAATGCGCTCGTCGCGTTCAAACCGCACCCGCGCCCGTACCGCACTGCCGGCAACCTGTTCCAACGCGTCAAGCATGTCGCACACCCGCACGTTGAGGGCCGGCAAATTCATGGCCAGGCGGCCGCCAAAGGCGTCGCGGCTGGCCTCATAAACAGCAATCAGTCCCTCAACCGTCTTGCCGGGCGACGCCATGGGGTGTGAGACTTGTGCATCGACCGGGCATACCGATGCCACACCAGCCAGCGGCTCGCGGATGATGCCCGAGAAGAACGACGAAGCCGCACCGTTGGGTTTGCCTGGCCGCACCGTGACCGTCATCAGGCGCGCCGCGCGGCCGTCGATGAAACCCTTGCGGGTGTAGTCTGAGACCAGGTGTTCGCAAATCAGCTTTTGAATGCCGTAGGACGACTGTGGGGCCGGCAGCGTGTCATCAGCCACCTTGGCCGGCAGTGGCAGCGCCGGATCGGGCCCGAACACCGCCACCGAGCTGGAGAACACCAAGCGAGCGGGTTTGCCGCTGGCCTGCCCGGCATGGCGCAGTGCCTCCAGCAGCGCGCGGGTGCTGTCCAGGTTGGAGCGCATGCCCAAGTCAAAGTCAAGCTCGCATTCGCCAGAGACTGCCGAGGCGAGGTGAAACACGCCATCGAAGGGCTCGTGGTGAAGTGCCTCGCACTGCGCTTGCAGAGGGCCCGTGCGCTGCGTCACGCGCGGGTCAGCCAGCAGGTCAGGCGGCGCGCTCACCTGGTCGGTCAGCACGATGGCTTCGATGGTTTGTCCAGCCAAGTGGCCGCGAGCGAGCAGGGTTCGCGCCAGACGGGCGCCGACAAAGCCGCCGCCGCCGGTGATCAACAGTTTCATGACGGGGATCCTTCCAGTAAATCAAAAAGCAGTTCAGGTACCGAGCACGTTGGTATTTTGGCAGGTCGGCCTGCCGCCCCTGCGCCTTAGCTCAGCCAGGCCTGTAGCGTGGCGCGCAGCTCCGCCAAATCGACGGGCTTGGCGAGAAAATCATTCATGCCGCAGGCGCGGCAGTCCTGGCGGTTTTTCTCATAGGCATCCGCACTCAGGGCGATGATGGGCACAGGTGCTCTGTCGAGCCCGGCTTCCCAATAACGTATTTGTTCAGTCGCCTGCAGGCCGTTCATGACCGGCATTTGCACATCCATCAGAACCAGGTCGACGTCGCCCTGCTGGGTGAGGTAGTCGAGCGCCTGCTGGCCATCCTGGACCAGGATCAGCAAAGACGCCGGATAGCCCAATTTGGCCAATTGTGCGGTGATCACCAATTGGTTGGTGGGGTTGTCCTCCGCCACAAGGATTCGTCCCGCGAGTTTGCGGGCCGCTGGTGTCGCTTCTTCGGGATTGCCGAACAAGGGGTCGCCTGGTTCGCCGCGAGGCCTGTGCAAAATGTCGACATCGACCTGAAACCAGAACCGGGATCCAACGCCGGGTGCGCTGCTGACGTGCACATCGCCGTGCATCAATTGCGCCAAATTTTGCACGATCGAGAGCCCGAGTCCACTGCCGCCAAAAAGGCGGGTGACTGTGCTGTCGGTCTGGCTGAAGGGTTGAAACAGCAAGGGCAGCTGCGCTTCAGTGATGCCGGGGCCACTGTCGGACACTGAAAACTCCAAAGTGGCGCGGTTGCCAATGCGGCGCAGCTCTGTGGCCTGGACACGAATGGATCCCTGCTCTGTGAACTTGACCGCATTGCTCAACAGGTTGGTCAGCATCTGTCGCAGCCGATACGGGTCGCCCAGATAGGTCTGGTTCAAGGGGCCTTGCCAGGTGGCTTCAAGCTGCAGGCCTTTGGCCGCGGCAGCTTCTGCAAACAGCGCTTGAGTGTCACTGACGATAGGGCGCCCTTCAAAGGCGATCGATTCCAGTCGCAGCTTCCCGGCCTCGACTTTGGACAGGTCCAGGATATCGTTCAACAAGGCCAACAGGGTCCGCCCTGAATTGACGATGGTATGCGCGTACTGCTCGCGCTCGGTATCGGGTAGGTTGGGCGTGCAGAGCAACTGCGCCATGCCCAAAATGCCGTTCATAGGTGTCCGAATCTCGTGGCTCATGGCGGCAAGAAATTGGCTCTTGGCAAGGGTGGCCGCCTCAGCGCCTTCACGCGCCAGTTGAAGTTCGGTGAGATCGATCCGAAAGCCGACGGTGTAGCCATCGGCTGTTTTGCGGTCCAGGATGCGCAGGGTTTGGCCGTTACTGTTCTTTTGCAACAGGGACCGTTCACCGGTTTGGCGTGTCGCCAGCCTTTCCTTGACCCACTCGTCGACTCGCCCAATCGCCTCGGGGTAGGCGCCTTGTTCTGCGCTGCTGCGGATGAGCGCCTCATAGCTCACCCCAGGTACGATCAAGTGCGCCACATGAGCATACAAATGTTTGTACTTCTCGGTGCAAAAAACCAGTCGATCCTGCGGGTCGAAAATGACAAATGCCTCGTCAATGGTCTCAATGGCGGTGCGCAACAAGGCTTCGGCACGTTGAGTTCGCTCTTCTTGTTGTTTGCGTGCGGTAACGTCACGCTGGATAGAAATCCAGTGGGTAAACCAGCCAGTGGCATCCGCGATCGGGACAATCGACAGCTCACTGCAAAACTTTTGTCCAGACTTGGTGTAGTTCAGAACCTCGATGCGAATGGGTTGCCAGTCGCTCATTGCGCTGCGTATTCGGTCCAGCGTGCCGCGGTCAGATTCGGGGCCCTGCAGCATGCGCGGCGTGTTGCCAATGGCTTCTTCTCGCGTGTAACCTGTGGCGTGCTCAAACGCTTTGTTGACAAACACAATCCTGGGGCCCGGCATGTCGATGGGTGCCGCCTCCGTGATCAGCACGACGTCGTTGGAGTGCTCCAGACAGCGTCGAAGCAATTCAAGTGTTGCCATGGATTTCTTGCGTTCGGTGATGTCCCGGGCGACGCAATGAATCAATCGCCGCCCCTCGATGACCACGCTGCGCGCTGTCACTTCCACGTCAACCAGACTGCCATCCGGGCGGCGGTGCTCCCGCTCCAAAACTGCACTGGTTTGAACGGCCATCAGCTCGTCCATCAAGGCGTGACCAAGCCCGACATCCGCCTTGGCGCCAGCGCCGGTGGCGCGAAGGCTGCCCACAGCAGCCGGGTCCAGCCCCAGCATGCTCAAAAACGCGGGATTGGCCTGCACCAACAACCCATCGCCATCCAGCGTGCAGATGCCGTCAACCGTGGTGGCTAGAAGCGTCTGTGACCGCAGGCGTTCATTGCCGAGTTCTTGTTCCTGCGCTGCCTTTAAGCCGGATACCACAACACGGTGGCGCTGATGCAGTCGCAAACAGAGCGCGATCAATAAGCTGACGACTGCGCCAATCGCCAGAATCAGCCAGGGCAGCTGGCGATGCACCGTGTTGTGCAATGCTTGCCCGGCGTCGAACAGCGCAGGCTGTGTCGGGCTGGGCTGGACTTTTGCGATCCGCCCGGACACCTGGCCTGCCAGGTGCCCCGTTGTGTCACCGAGGTCTGCCTGAGTATCTGCTCGCAGATACGCGCTTTCCCAAAATGCGGCTCCACAGAAAAGTGCCATCGACAGCAGAAATGCCGCTGGCGCCAGGGCTTTCCACCTGCGAAGCTGCTCGATCACGCGACGACTCACAGTCAGGCCGGATCGGTGGCTGCGGAGATGGCGGCTGACGGGTGGCATGTCTGGGCTGGCACGTGACGGCTTCCTTGGGGTCTTGAGACTATTGGGCTATTGGTGGCTTCACGGATCAGATGGTAGCCGCGCGCCAAGCCTTCGTCCAGATTTTCGGCGCCCTGTCGGGGTATGCCCGTAAGCTGTTGGCCAGCACTGCCGGCGGCGCGCACTTCGCGGTACAGTGAGCGTTCTGGCGGTGGGCTTTCTGCCGACATTCACAACAGAGGAGAACCAAACATGTCACCTGCTAACTTTGTGACCCGGCGCGCCGCGCTGCAGACTGGCAGCAGAGTCGCGGCCGCCACCGCCCTGAGCGCGGTGCCCGGTTGGGCCGTTGCCCAGTCAGATCGGCCCGTGCGGCTGGTGCTGCCCAACGCGACGGGCTCGGGTGTGGACGCCATCAGCCGTGCGGCCCAGATTGCGCTGGGCAAGGCCCTCGGTGCCAATGTGGTCGTCGAGAACCAGCCAGGCGCCGGTGGTGTGGTTGGCTTGCAGACGCTGGCCAAGGCGGCGCCGGACGGCAACACCTTGTCGGTGGTGTCCAACAATGTGGTGATATTCCCGAGCGTGCTCAAGTCGTTGCCGTTTGACATGCCGGGCGACTTCACGCCCATCGCCTTCATTGGCAGTACGCCCGTGGTGTTGGTGGTGAACCCGCAAAAAGTGGCCGCCACCAACAGCCGGGAGTTTGTGGCCCTGCTCAAAAGCCGCCCCGGTGAACTTAACTTTGCTTCGGGTGGTACGGGCACCATCCTGCACCTGGCGGCCGAAATGTTTCTGGACGAGGCCAAGGTGTCGGCCCGCCACATCCCGTACAAGGGCGTGGGCCCGATGGTGACCGACCTGATCGGTGGCCAGGTGGAGTTTGGCACCGTGGCCCTACCCAGCGTGCAGCAACATATCAAGAGCGGCGCGCTGCGCGCTATTGGTATGTGCGGCGCCCAGCGCACGGCGGCCGCGCCCGAGATTCCCACCTTTGTCGAGCAGGGCCTGCCGGGCTATGTGGTGGAGGCCTGGTTTGCCCTGATCGGCCCCAAGGGCCTGAGTCCGGCCAATGTCAAGCGCATCCATGACGCCGTGGTGGCAACCTTCAATGACCCGGCAGTCAAAGACACCATGGCCAAGCAAGGCAACACCATCCAGATCAGCAGCACCGAGCAGGCGCAAGCCATGTTCCGGTCCGAGATGGCCAAATATGCGGGTTTGGTGAAGAAGGCCAAACTCGAACCCGAGTAAGGGCTGGACCACCGTCTCCACCAGCCTCTGCGCAAGTTCACTGGCTTGTCGGAGGTGAAAAGCGGCGTTCATTGTTCGGCGTCAGTCTGTTGACCTGGGAATTTGGGTAGCCTCGAGATTTACGACATCTCGAGAAGCCCATGAAGCCTTACCGACTGATCAATGTCCTGAGCGGCATCGCCATTGTTTTTGGCGTGCTCACCGTCTACAGTGGCGCCACCGCCTTGTTTGGTGGTGCACAAGCCAAGGCGGCAGCCGGTAATGCGGTGTTGTTTGTTTTGTGGTTCAACTTTCTGGGCGGTTTTGCCTACGTCCTTACGGCATCCGGCTTGATGCTCAAGCGCCAGTGGGGGGTATGGGGCGCAATGCTATTGGCGGTGTTGACCGCGCTGGTCAGCGTGGCCTTCGCTGTGCATATCTTTGGCGGTGCGCCTTATGAACAGCGCACCGTGGTCGCCATGGGTATCCGGCTGGGCTTCTGGTCCCTGGTGGCCTGGGCAGTCTGGGGTTACCGGCCCCTGCTTCAGCAGCCTGGTGGCGATATGCTATTTAAAAAATAGCAATAAACCCAGTATTGACGGGGGCTAGAGGCCTATTTCATACATATAATTGGCGGGGTGGGCCTCATCGGGTTGGTGGCGTCTCCATGGCCTGGGCTAGGGCGCTGATGCCTCTTTGACGCAGCGCGTCTACAGCGCCGAGCACGTCCCGGGGCTCACGGTTCTGGCTGAGCTTGGATTTGCCCTCAAGCCGTTCGATCGTCACCTGAATGCCCACGATGGCCTTGATCATGCCGTCAATGTAGTCTGGCGCTGAATCGCCCATCTTCCAGGGCTTGGCCTCCTGCGCCTCGTGCGTGCGGGTGAGGCGCGCCACCACCCCGCGGGTGAATTTGTCGTCGTCCTGCACCGTCAGCCGGCCATGGGCGTGCACCACCTCGTAGTTCCAAGTCGGCACCAGCCGGTGCGTCTCGTGTTTGCTGGGGTACCAGTTGGGTGAGATGTAGTTTTCGTTGCCACGAAAAATCACCATCACCTGCGCCCCGCCGGCACACTGCTGCCAGACCGGGTTGGCGCGGGCCACGTGGGCGCTGAGCAGGCCTAGCGGCCCTATGCTCGGGTCGTACTCAAACGGGATATGGTTGGCATCCAGGCCGTCGCCGGTGGATGTCACCAAGATCCCCAACGGATGCTCGCGGATGATGCGGTGCAGCGCCTCTGGCGCAGTGACGGCGAAATGGGCAGGGTTGTACATGGGGCTGATTCCTCTTTGCAATGGTGCCAGCCATGATTTTTGCCCTAAACTGGAATCTCAAGAAGAGCCAGTTTTCTCATAATTTGACCAACCAGTTGATGCCTAACCCTGCGCCCACCAGCCGTGGCATCTACGAGATGCTGAAGTCCCAGATGAGCGATGGCATCCTGCGCCCCGGCGCCAAGTTGCCGTCGAGCCGTGCCCTGGCGTCTGATCTTGGCGTCTCGCGCACCACGGTGGTTGGCGTCTAC
>CAJAXU010000332.1 GCA_903948045.1 uncultured beta proteobacterium
CGCGGCTATAAATTCTCCACTTACGCCACGTGGTGGATTCGGCAGGCGATTACCCGCTCTATCGCAGACCAGGCCCGCACCATCCGTATTCCGGTGCACATGATCGAGACCATCAACAAGATGAACCGGATCAGCCGGCAGCACTTGCAAGAGTTTGGCTTCGAGCCAGATGCCAGTGTGCTTGCCGCCAAGATGGAGATTCCTGAGGACAAGATCCGCAAGATCATGAAGATCGCCAAAGAGCCGATTTCGATGGAAACACCCATCGGTGACGATGACGACTCCCACCTGGGTGATTTCATCGAGGACAGTGCCAACACTGCCCCCATGGAGGCCGCCATGCAGGCTGGCTTGCGAGATGTGGTGAAAGACATCCTGGACAGCCTAACCCCACGCGAAGCCAAGGTGCTCCGTATGCGCTTTGGGATTGAGATGACCAGCGATCACACCCTGGAAGAGGTCGGCAAACAGTTCGACGTGACGCGCGAGCGGATTCGCCAGATTGAAGCCAAGGCACTTCGCAAGCTCAAGCACCCCAGTCGGTCAGACAAGTTGCGTAGTTTTACCGATAATCTTTGAGTCAAATTCAAGCCCAGCCCTTGCTGGGCTTGAATAGTTTGCTATTCTTTTTGAAGGTAGAGCGCCCGCAGGCGTTCGAGCCGCAGCGCATCGAGGCCAAGGTGATCCTGCAGATAAGGCTGCATGCCACCAAATTCAGCGTCGACCACTTCAAATGCCGCATCCAGAAATCCTTCTTGTACTCGCCAGAGAATAGTCATCACCTCTTGCGGTAGTGCAGCCTGCGTCAGTGTCGGCATTTTGTACAGGGTGTTGGTCAACAGATAGTCCTGCATAACCACCTCCTTGGCCACTCCAAGGGCAGTCAAAATCATGGCAGCAGCAAATCCGGTGCGATCCTTGCCCGCCGTGCAGTGGAACACCAGTGGCCCGTCATGCTCAAGCAGATGCCCAAATAAATCAGCAAACCGCGCTGAGTTGCCGAGCACGAAATCTCGATAGGTTTGTCGCATCAGATCCTGCGTTAGCTCGGGGGTCACGACCTGACCCGCATCCATCAGGTCTTTCATGCCCTGAACAACGGTAGGTTCGATGGCCAGTGAATGCACTGTTGCGTCGGGCAAACTGCAAACGAACTCGACACGTTCATTGACACCACGGAAGTCGAACACGCGGCTCACGCTAAGGCCAGACAGGACTGCAATGTCCTCAGACGTCAGGGTGGCAAGATGGTCAGACCGAAACAGCCGTCGCCATCGAACGGTACGACCCCCTTGCCCGGCGTAGCCGCCCAGATCACGAAAATTGGTGGCGCCGGCCAACTTCAAATGGCGGGATGGCGTTGAGACAGGGCTTGGATTCAGGTTAACGATCGTCATAATAAGACGATAGCATGAACTGATTTTGGCAGTTCAACTGCGGCAGTTCAAAACGACTCGGTATCCACCTCGCCGCTCGCCTGTGCCCCATAGCGGGCACCGTGTACGGTTTGCTGGTTGATCAAGCCATCCAGCCGGGCCAACAGGTCGAGTTTGAGCGTGATGCGGCTCGCACCCAGGTCGTCGGCCAGGTGGTCTAAGCTGGTGGTGCCAGGAATTGGCACGATGTGTGGCGCTTGGTGCAGCAACCAAGCCAGCGCCAGTTGGGCTGGGCTGCAACCGGCCTCGCGCGCTAGGGCCACATAGGCCGGCAGCAGGCTTAAGTTGGCCGCATAGTTGACTGGCTCAAAGCGCGGCATGCTGCGGCGGATGTCTTTGGCGTCCAGGGCGACCAGGTCCAGCGGCGCGCCGCACAAAAAGCCACGCGCCACCGGGCTGAAAGCCACAAAGGCTGCGCCCAGTTCACGGCAAGCGTCCAGTACCGCAATCTCGGGGTTGCGCGTCCACAGTGAATACTCGGTCTGCACGGCGGCAATAGGGTGCACCGCATGCGCCCGGCGCAAGGTTGCTGCCGACACTTCAGACAATCCAATGGCACGCACCTTGCCAGCTTGCACCAGCTCAGCCAAGGCGCCCACACTGTCTTCAATCGGCACTTCTTTGTGCCAGCGGTGCAGGTAATAAAGGTCAATCACGTCAGTCTGCAAGCGGCGCAAGCTGTCTTCACAGTTGCGCCGCAGTGCCTCTGGCCGGCCGTCAATCACACGCTTGATGCCATCGGCAAAGGGCACGCCAGCGACGCCCCCCTTGCTGGCCAAGGTAATCCTCTGGCGGTGGGGCTTGAGCACCCGGCCGACCAGCGTTTCGTTGGTGCCAAAACCGTACAGGGCGGCCGTGTCAAACAGCGTGATGCCGGCATCCAGCGCAGCCAGCAACAGGCGTTCGCCCTGCTCCGCCGAAATGGGCTGACCATAGGCATGGCTCAAGTTCATACAGCCCAAACCAATGGGGCTGACATTAAAGGGGCCGATCTGTCTTTGTTGCATGTGCGGATGATCCGTGTTGGCTTGGGTGAAGTTGGGTTGTGTACGGGATTGTGACCTTAACGCCGCACCCTGCCTTGCACCCACTTAGGCAGCGGCAAGGCCCGGTGCAGCACATCCTCGCGCAGCCACAGGGTGCTGCGCCGGGCCCGCTGTGCCACGGTATCCAAGGGCAGCTGCTGGTAGTCGTCATTGAAGACCTCGTAGCTGTAGTCGCCCCGGTAGCCCAGCCGGTCTAGCCGCAGCACCAGGTCGGCCAGTTCGTTGCTGTGCACACCCTCGCCCGGAAACACGCGGAAGGTGCGTGCGGTAGCCATGCGCTCTTCAAAGCTCGGCGTCTCTTGCCACATAAAGTCGGACAGTTGCACCAGAAAAATACGTGCCGGGTCCAGCGTGTCGATGGCTTCCAGCGGCGTCTTGGCGGCAAACACATGAAATGAATCCAGCCCCAGGCCGAGGTTGGGGCAATCGGCCATGCACACCAGGTCCCAGGATGTCGTGAACTCATTCACGGTGCGGCCCCAGGACAGGGCCTCATAGGCCACCTTGATGCCCAGGGGCACGGCCAGCATGGCCAGTTTGCGCAGGTCACGGGCGATGGCGTCCAGGTCTTGCGTGGCGTGCCTGGAGGTGGACGAGCAGGCCAGCAAAACCTCGCTGCCCAGGGCGGCGCACATCTCCAGCATGGATTTGGCGATGTCCACCTTGTAGCCATGCAGGTGGCCCGACAGACCCTCAAAGTCCCGCAGCACCTGAAAGCCAGTGGGACGCAGGCCGCTGGCGCGCACCGCCGCCACCGCTGCTGGCACACCGCCTGGGTGCCCAACGATGTCACGCGCGCTCAGCATCACCTGGCTAAAGCCGGCGTCGGCCATGGCGGCCAGCTTGGCCTCCAGGGGGCCAGCCAGGGTGATGGTGTCCATCCCAAATCCGTCAAGCATGCCCATGGCTGGCCTTTCAGGTGGACTGATGAACCAGCTCGAACGACACCGAGCCCAGTGCGCTGCGCGTCAGGGCACCACGGTCCTCAGGGTGCAATTGGCTGGATTCGACAAATTCAACACCCCGTGTTTTGAGCAGGGCCACCGCCGCGGCCACATCGGGCACGCCCAGGCCAATGCGTTGCAGTGCCTCCGGCGCGCTATCGTCGTCCATGCCGGGGTCGGGCTCGACCAGTTGCCACAGAAAACCACCACAGGGGCTGCGCATCAGGTGGCCTTTGGGCAGAATGCCAAAGCGCTGTTGGTCTGGAATAGCGGTGAAGTCAAACATCTGCTCCAGATAAGCCATCCAATCGGCGCTGCGGCCAGCACCGATGTACTGCACCAGGCCAAAGTAGCCCATGCCGGCCATGGCGGGCGGCGCCGGGTCCACGCTGGGGATCGGCACAAAGTCGATGTCATAGATCGAAAAATCTTGCCAGCGGTCGACAAAGTAAAAACGGCTGACACCTGGGCCGCGAATAGCGGGGATGTGCAGCTCCATGGCCTGCGCATGGCTGGGCGCATCCCAGGCGCCAAGTTCGATGCACCGGGCATGGGCCTTACCGGCATCGCGCACGCGCAGCGCCACCGCCGCGATCACCGGTTGGCCACCCACCGTGGCGCTGACGCGGGCATCATCTGGGTGGGCATTGAGGATGAGGTTCATGCCGCCCTGGCGGTACAGCGTGACCTCACGCGAGCGGTGGCGGGCCACCGGCCGAAAGCCCATGTTTTCCAGCACCTGTCCCAGCGCCTGCGGCCGGCTGCAGACGTACTCGATGAACTCAATGCCGTCGATGCCCAGCCGATTGGGCATCTCGGGCACCGATTCACGGTCCATTACCGATGGGTTCAGGGGCGCTGCGGTCATGGCGAATCTCCTCAGTAGCTCAATTGGGCCACCGACCGCAGAGCTTCGGGGGTGGTGCTGGGTAAGCCAAAAAATTCCAGGTACGCCGGGATTTGCTCAAACAGCATGTCAGAGCCCACCTGTACCGGGCAGCCCCGCGCCTGGGCCGCCCGCAAAAAAGCGGTCATCTCGGTTTTCATGACCACTTCGCCGACAAAGGTGCCCGGTGCAATGCGCGACACCTCCATGGGCATGGCATCACCCTCATTCATGCCCAGCGGCGACGCGTTGACCACCAGGTCAAAGCCGTGCGGATCAGGGCTGCCTACAAGTACCTGCAAAGCCGGGCAGTGGCGCACCAAGCGCTCGGCCAAGCCTTGCGCCGCTGTGTCCTGCACATCAAACAGCGCCAACCGGGCCACGCCTGCCGCCGCCAGCGAGGCGGCGATAGCCGAGCCGACGCCACCGCTACCCACCAC
>CAJAXU010000333.1 GCA_903948045.1 uncultured beta proteobacterium
CCGGTGATTGAGTCTGAACTGCTGCGTTTTTGCGCTGGCAAGAAGGCGGTGCTGGTGGTGGAAGAGGGCCAGCCCGATTACCACGAGCAGGCGATCCATGCGGTGCTGGGCCGTGCCGGGGTGCGCACCACCCTCCATGGCAAAGACATGTTGGCGCGGGCCGGCGAATACACGGTGGTCGAGCTCAAGCGCGGGCTGGCCGCCTTTCTGGCGCGTTACCGGCCGGCGGCCCTGGCCAAACCGGTGGCGCTGGGGATGCCCGCGCGCAGCGCCGACACCGGTCCGGGTGCCGTTGCCGGGCACTCGCCTCAACCAGCGCCCCAACCGACGCCCCAGGCAGTGCGGCTACCGGTGACCTCCATGGCGGCTGCGGCGGCGGCCGGCGCCCCAATGCGACTGGGTGCGCCTGAGCTGGCAACGGTCGTCCCGGCCCGCCCACCCGGGTTTTGTATCGGCTGCCCGGAGCGCCCGATCTTCTCGGCCATGACCCTGGTGCAAGAGCAGCTGGGCATGCACCACATCTCCGCCGACATTGGCTGCCACCTGTTTGCCGCCATGCCGCCGTTTCACCTGGGTGCGACCACCATGGGCTACGGCCTGGGCGCGTCCAGCGCCGCTGCGCTCAACGTGGCGGCGGGCAAGCGATCGATCGCGATGATGGGTGACGGCGGCTTCTGGCACAACGGCTTGGCCAGTGGTATCGGCAACGCGGTGTTCAACAAAGCCGACGGCGTGATCGTGATTGTGGACAACAACTACTCAGCCGCCACCGGCGGGCAGGATCTGTTGTCGTCCCGTGCAGTCAACCAGAACCGGAGCACGCAGCACCCGATTGAGAGCGCGGTGCGGGGCGTGGGCGTGCAGTGGGTGCGCACGGTTGATAACACCTACGATGTCAATGCCATGCAGTCCGCGCTGAAAGAAGCCTTGAGCACCGACTTCAAAGGCCCCAAGGTAGTGATTGCGCAAAGCGAATGCATGCTCAACAAGCAGCGGCGCGTCAAGCCACAGGTGGCGGCTGCGGTGCAGCGTGGGGAGCGGGTGGTCAAGGAAAAATTTGGCGTGGACGCCGCCGTGTGCAGTGGCGACCATGCCTGCATGCGCATCTCGGGTTGCCCCTCGCTGACCCTCAAGAACAGCGGTGACCCCCTCAAGCCTGACCCGGTGGCCCATGTGGACGATGGCTGCGTGGCCTGTGGCCATTGTGGCGAGGTGGCAGATGCCGCCGTGCTGTGCCCCTCGTTTTACCGGGTGGATTGGGTGCGCAACCCAGGCCGTTGGGAACAGCGCCTGGACGGCTGGCGCCGCAAGGTGGTGGGCTGGTTGCAGGCCCGCCAGCGTCGTGGCTTGCAGGCGCGCGCCCTTTATGCGGAGGTCGAATGACGGCCGGTTCGATGGCCCATTCACCCGCCCCGCGGGTGTTGGGCGCTGACCCGAAGCGCCCCATCACCATCGCCATCCTGGCCTTGGGTGGCCAGGGCGGCGGTGTGCTGGTGGACTGGATTGTTGACCTTGCCCAGAACAACGGCTACCTGGCGCAGGCCACCTCGGTGGCCGGTGTCGCACAGCGTACGGGCGCCACCATCTATTACATCGAGCTGTTAGCGCAGCGCCATGTGCCGGCCCAGGGCGGCTTGCCCGTGTTGGCCCAAATGGCGGTGCCGGGCGAGGTGGACATTGTCATCGCCTCGGAGCTGATGGAGGCCGGCCGCGCCATGCAGCGGGGCCTGGTCACCCCCGAGCGCACCACGCTGATTGCCTCCTCGCACCGGGACTACGCCACGCTGGAAAAGGTGGCGCCGGGCAATGGTGTGGCCGACGCCGCGGCCGTGCTTGAGGCAGGCTACACGCATGCGCAACGGTTTTTGCACGACGACTTGCAGGCGCTGGCTCGGCAACACGGCAGCGCCTTGTCGGCGACGCTGTTCGGCGCCTTGGCCGGCAGCGGTGAGCTGCCCTTTGACGAGGCGGCCTTCGAGGCCACGGTGAAGCGTGGCGGCGTCGGCGTCGCGGCCAGCCTGCGCGCCTCGCGGGCCGGGCTGGAGGCGGTGCGCCGCCCGGTTCTGCGCGAGGCACCGGCCGACCCCATGGCTACGGCACCGCGCCCGCTGCCGGCCAAAGCAGCCGCGCCCGAGGTGGAGCCGCTGCGCGCGCGGATCGAGCGCGAGTTTGCGCCTGAGTCCCATGCCATGCTGGGCGCGGGCCTGCAACGGGTGCTGGAGTACCAGGACCTGGCCTACGGCACGGAATATTTGGACCGCCTGGCCGACCTGCACGCCCATGCGCTGCGTTGTGGTGGCGCTGCCCACGGCCACGCCGCCACCGTTGAGGCGGCGCGCTGGGTGGCCGTGGCCATGGCCTACGACGATGTGATCCGCGTGGCCGAACTCAAGACCCGCACCGAACGCGCCCGACGGGTGCGTGACGAAGTGGGTGCTGGCGCTGACGACGTGGTGGGCACGGTCGAGTTCTTTCATCCGCGCATCGAAGAAATTTACGGTCTGATGCCCAAAGGCCTGGCCGATTGGATCGAAGCCACGCCGCTGCTGCGGGCCTTTCTGGTCAAGCGCATTGGTAATGGCCAGCGCCTGCGGCCCCACACGGTGCGCGACCAACTGATGCTGCAGGGGCTGGCGGCGCTGCGCCGCTGGCGCCGCCGCAGTCAGCGCCATGGTGTGGAGATGGCCCACATCGCGCAGTGGCTGAACACGGTCAAGGATCTGATGGACAACGATTACGCCCTGGCGCTGGAGCTGATTCGCTGCCGGCGCCTGGTCAAAGGCTATAGCGATACCCACGCACGCGGCCAGTCCAAGTTCGACAAATTGCTTCGCGCGGCGGTGCTGCTCCAGGGGCGGGCGGCTGCTGCCGCAGATCTGGCGGCGCTACGGGCGGCCGCGTTGGCTGATCCGCAAGGCGTGCAACTGGCGCAGCGCTGGGGCTTGTTGGGCTTGGGCTAACGCGTTTCGGCTGAGTTCAGGCGCAACTCGGCGGGCAGCGTCACCTCGAGCAAGGTCAGATCGCCACTGGGCTCGCTCAAGGTGTAGGGCGCGCCATCGGGTAGGGTGATGCTGTCGTCGCTCGTCAGCCGGTAAGTCTGGCCCTGTGCGCTCAGGCTGACGGAGCCCGACAGCACGAAGTAAAAGCAGAACTCGCTGGCATGGGCCTGGTGGACGGGCGCCCCCTCAGCCACAGGACGCACCACCCGCACACCGGCGAGGCCGGCCGTGGCCGTGCCGATGCCGGTATCTTGCACCTCATAGCCCGGCACACGCCACGGCGCCCAGGCGGCGTGGGCGGCCACGTGGAACACGAACTGCTGGCCGTCGAAATCGCGCCCCGGCTGTAGCTCGCTATTGGGCAGCGCCATGCTGCGGTCGGCGATGGTGATGTGCTGCGCCGGTGCGCAGATCTCCACCACCTCGGCACCGGCTGAGCTTTCCATCACGCGGTGGCGGATCAAGGGTGGTTGCAACAGGCAGTCGCCCGCCTGCATCAGCAGCGGCTCGCCCTGGCCCTCGTAGGCCACCCGCACCCAGCCCTTGCGGCAAAAAATGGTCTGGAAACGGATCTTGTGGAAGTGCACATAGTCAGCGACCGGCCCACCTTCCAGAATACGACTGTGCGAGGCGATGAAGGCGCCGCCCAGGCGGTCCGGCACCAGGTCGCGGTAATGCATGCCGGCACGGCCGACGCCCCAGGCATCCGCACCCGCGCCCCGGCTGAGCACCAGACGCTGGGCCGTCGGCGGCACCCGCATCGGCGGGTCGGCCGCCACAAAATGCACTCGCAGGCCATCGGGTGAGCTCAGCAGCGCCACACCGGCTGCCGCGGGGTCGTCGCACAGCAGGTCAATGTCGGTCGCGCCACCCGTCGCACCCTGTACCAGGCGCAGGCTCAGGCCATGTGCGCTGACCATGGCTGTGGTCGGGCTGTCGGCCGGAAAGATCGCATCAACGGCAAAACCCAGCTGCTGAAAGAACGCCAGGGTGGGCGCCAGTTCGCGACAGGCCACCAGCACTTGGGCGCTGCGCACGCTGGCCTGTGGGGCCAGTTGATCAGGAGGGGCAGTTGGGGTCATGGGCGGTTGCTAACAAAACAGAGCTGGCATCATAAAGCGTGGCTTGCCAAGCATCAGGTGCAGTCAGTTTGCCACCGCCCAGATTCCGGACACACGCTGGCGGGCGCGCCGTTAAGCCAGACCTGCGCCTGATCCCGTTGCAGCGCGCGCCTGTTTGCAAAATTGACAACGCGAGAGCATGTTGTCACAATTGCCAACGTGCCCGCCCAACTTATTACCCGCTTCAAAGACGTCACGTCCGACGGCGCAATACTTGAAGTGGTGATTTGGAAGGTGCCCAAACCCGTACCGCCCACGGATCACGGCTACAAGTACAGCGCCGTGTATGTGGTGGACGGCGTGCGCATGGTCGGTTTTGACAACGAGCGCGGCAAGGGTGATCACTGTCACCTGGATGGCGTCGAGGTTCCCTACGCCTTCACCGGCGTGGACCAACTGATTGAAGACTTTATTGCAGCCGTTGCTGCCAGGAGAACACCATGACTGAGCGCTATCTGACCATCACCCTGCAGCCCAACTGGAAAGGCGCTTTGCGCGCCATGGCCAAAACCGCCCAGGCTGACAAATACCAAGGCGAAGTACTCAATTTTGAGAGCCCTGGGCATTTCTTTGGCCAGCTTTCTGAAAAGCGTTGGGAAATTGTTCGCGCGACCCAGGGCAAAGGCGAACTGTCTGTTCGTGAACTCGCCCGCGCTGTCAAACGCGATGTCAAGCGCGTGCACGAAGACGTGGTTATCCTGGCCGAGCTTGGCTTACTGGAGCGTACGGCCAGCGGCGGCGTGCTTTGCCCCTATTCATCGATGCACATTGACATGTACTTGAAGGCGGCTTGATTGCCTCAGCGGCACGCGCTCAGTAGGGATCCCTCGCCGGTGCCCATACTCCAACCCCTAGAGCCACTCAATCACGCCGGTAGCGGCCACTTCGGGCGTATTGCCGTGGCCGGCGTCCACCACCAGGTAGCGGCTCTTGGCGTGGGCGGGTAGCTTGGCGTCGGCATAGGCCTCGCCGGCCGGGTACAGCGGGTCCTGGGTGCCGATTACCCACAGCACCGGTACCTGCCGGTAGCCTTTGCCGCGCAGCGTCTGCACCTGGGCGCTGATCTCCTTCAGTGCCACCGTATAACGTTGGTCGTAAGCGCGCCGGCCCGACCATGGCATCTCCAGCAGCATCACCTGGCACACGGTCTCCAGTTTGCGCGCAAACAGGGCCAGACCCTGCGCCCGCCCCACTTGCCATGCATCAGTACCAGGGCACAGGGCGCTGGTGTGGCCGTCTGCAGCCAGGCGCTGGCGGGCCAGCCCAGCACCAGCGCCAATGTCAGCCAGCGGCCCAGTCGGGCCAGGGCTGCGATCGGATGTTGCCGCAGGGGCACGTGAACCGGCATGGACAGGGTGGCTTTCAATTGGGTTCAGCCCGTACCCCGCCAGACCCGGGCCGGCTTTGAGCAGCAGGCAATGTCCGATCAGCAGTTTGAGCGCATGGCGCGCGAGGCCGGTGCGTTGCAGGGCCTGTTGGATCGACAGACTGGACTCCACTCCTGATTTCATAGCAAAAGTCTGAGTGTTAACAAGGCTCAGAAGGCTTTTTTGTACCCATAGGGTGGTCTGCCTGTTGGCGCCAATTGAATACTGAGGTGTGTCAGTTTTCGGCTGGCGCCAACACACTTGACCCTCTTCTGTCAGCGACAGGTGGGCTTAGCCACAAGGCTTCGGCAGCAATTTTTCGGGCTAGATGTTCTGCTAGCACCCAATTGCTAATACCAGCGTAAGCAATCAAATAAAAAATCTCGCTTTTCATTATCAGTCATCGCCCCTACAGTCTCCGCAGAGCTGCTGCGCAGCAATCCTTCGACATCAACACGGCGGCCAGGCAAACCTGCGCCTGCAAGCGAGGAGACTTACATGGCGACAACGGCAGTGGTTACTGGATCCAGGATCGATCCCTCCGCGAATGGGATGCACAACCGTAGTGATCGTGCCAACTATGGCCCGTCGGCGCCGCGGCGCCACTTCGAACCTGGCCTGCGCGAGGCGCTGGCACAACGCTTCGGCACCGCTTTCTCAACTGGCATGTCGGTGCGCGACAACCATGCGCGAGGCGAATCGCCATTCCTTCCACAGGCGCCCGACGCCGTAGTCTTCGCTGGGTCACAGCGCGATGTGGTCGACCTGGTTCGCCTGTGCGCCCGCGTCGGCTTCCCTGTCATTGCCCATGGCGCCGGTTCCTCGCTGGAGGGCCAGTTGCTGGCGGTGCAGGGCGGCGTTTCGCTCGACCTCACCGGCATGCATGCCATTGTCGCCATCGATTCGCAGGACCTGACGGTCACGGTCCAGGCCGGCGTTACGCGCGAGCAGCTGAACGAGGCACTCAAGGCACACGGGCTGTTCTTTCCGATCGATCCTGGCGCGCACGCCAGCCTGGGCGGCATGGCGGCCACCCGCGCCTCCGGAACCAATGCTGTGCGGTACGGGTCGATGCGCGAGAACGTGCTGGCCCTGACCGTGGTCACGGCAGAAGGCGAGGTCGTCCACACAGGCACCCGGGCGCGCAAGTCATCAGCTGGTTACGACCTGACACGTTTGTTCGTCGGCTCTGAAGGCACGCTGGGCATCATTACCGAGGTGACACTGCGGGTCTACCCGCTGCCCGAGGCAGTGTCGGCCGCTGTCGTGACCTTCGCGCATGCCAGCGACGCCATCAACAGCGTGATCCAGGCGATTCAGATGGGCGTGCCGATCGCGCGCAGTGAGTACCTGTGTGCCAAGTCGATGCGCGCAATCAATCGCGCTGGCGCGATGCGTATGCAGGAATCGCCGACCTTGTTTCTGGAATTCCATGGCTCGGCCGCCGCGCTGTGCGAGCAGGTAGCGATGCTGCAAGCCATCACGCAGGACAACAACGGTCATGATTTTGAATGGGCCGAGCGTCCGGAGGACCGTACGCGGCTGTGGAAGGCGCGCCACAACGCCTACTATGCCTGCAAGAACACCCGTGCGGGCAGCGACGTGATCGCCACCGACACCTGCGTGCCGATCTCGCGTTTGGCCGAATCGCTGCTTGGTGCTGAGCAGATCCTGGCAGCAGCGCCTTTTCCCACCATGCTGTTCGGCCATGTCGGCGACGGCAACTTCCATGCACTCCTGATCGTGGACCTGACCAACGGCCAGGAGATGGCCGAGGCCGAGCGACTGAACACACAGATAGTCGACCTGGCCTTGTCTGTGGGAGGCACCTGTACCGGTGAGCATGGCATTGGGCTGCACAAGATGGAGTTCCTAGAGCGCGAGGCCGGGCCTGGCGCGATGGCGCTGATGCGCCGCCTCAAGCGGGCCTTCGATCCGCAAGATATTCTCAATCCGGGCAAGGTGCTGCGCCTATGGCCCGAAGCCACTAGGGAGGATCTGGCATGAAGACCACGCTGGTCGACACGGTCGAACTGGCCGCCCACCCGCAATGGCGGATCTTCGATTGCCGGCACGACCTTGCCGACCCCCACGCCGGCGCGCGCGGTTACGCGCAGGGCCACATTCCGGGTGCGCTGTATGCGCCCCTCGACACGTCGCTGTCGGGCCTGCGCACCGGTCACAACGGGCGCCATCCATTGCCCGACCCGCAGTTGCTCGCCGAGTGGTTGGGGCAGAACGGCGTCGGCCCACAGGACCAGGTGGTTACCTACGACGCATCTGGCGGCATCTACGCGGCACGCCTGTGGTGGCTGCTACGCTGGCTGGGTCACCCCGCAGTGGCGGTGCTTGATGGCGGGTTGTCCCATTGGCAACAGGAGGGGCGACCTGTGTCCGAAGTTGTGCCGCGTTTCACGCCCGTGAATTTCTACGCAACGGCGGACAGCGCTGCCTGCGTCGACGTAGATGCCGTGGTCGACAACCTGCTGCGTCCGAAGTATCTCGTCATCGATGCACGAAGCGCCGGGCGTTATGCCGGCATCGGGGAAACCATGGACCCGCGCGGGGGTCACATCCCTGGAGCCGTGAATCGTCCCTATACCGACAACCTGGGTCCGGATGGGCGTTTCAGAGCGCCCGCCGAACTGGCGGCAGCCTTCAACGCCCTGACCACCCACGCATTCTGTCTGCAAGTGGTGGCGCAATGCGGTTCCGGCGTCACAGCATGCCACAACCTGTTGGCCATGGAGATCGCGCGCCTGCCGCCCGGCCTACTGTATGCGGGTTCATGGAGCGAATGGTGTAGCGACATGGCGCGGCCGATCCGCGCCGGTCCAGAACCCTGAACATCGATCTGGCCCGACTCCTGCCTATAGCGACTGCCACTATGCCACCGAATACCGAAGCCTCCAGCAGCGAACCAGCGCTGCAACCGCACAGCTCCCACTGGGGCCTGTTCACCGCCGGTTGGCGCGATGGCAAGCTGGTGGTTAAGCCCCACCCCGGCGATCCAGACCCGAATCCCCTGATCGACAACTTTGTCGGCGCCATTCACCACCAGGCCCGCGTCACGACGCCGATGGTACGGCGAGGCTGGTTGCAGAACGGGCCCGGTGCAGATCCCCGCCGTGGCGACGACGAATTCGTTGCCATGGACTGGCCCGAAGTGCTGGACCGGGTGGCAGCCGAACTGCGGCGCGTCAAGGACACACATGGCCTGGAGTCTGTCTTTGGCGGCTCCTATGGCTGGTCCAGCGCCGGCCGCTTTCACCACGCGCAGAGTCAGGTCCACCGCTTCATGAACACTGCCCTGGGCGGTTACGTGCGTTCGGTCAACAGCTACAGCGCCGGGGCCTCCGAACCGCTGCTGCCGCACATTCTGGGCAGTCTGGACCAAATCGCTCGCCGCGGTGTCACATGGACGCAGATTGTTGAGCACACTGACGTGGTGCTGGCCTTTGGTGGCATGGCATTGAAGAACTCCCGCGTGGCCAGTGGTGGCATCAGCCGACATACCGAGCGCAGCGATATGGCCAGCGCTGCAGCGCGGGGCTGCCGCTTCGTCAATATCGGGCCGCTACGCAGCGACACACCGCCGGAGGCTCGGCCGGAGTGGCTGCCTGTGATTCCAGGCACCGACACCGCCATGATGCTGGCCATGGTGTTCACGCTGGTGTCGGAAGGTCGGCACGACCAGACTTTCATCGCGCGTTTCTGCGATGGGTGGGCCGTGTTCGAGGACTACCTGCTGGGCCGCAGCGATGGCATCCCCAAGACCGCAGCATGGGCCAGTCCGATCTGCGGTGTCCCTGCGCAAGCGATCACCACGCTGGCGCACACCTTGCCGGGCAAGCGGGTACTGGTCGTGGTGGCGCATGCATTGCAACGTTCGGAACACGGCGAGCAGCCGGTGTGGATGGCGGCGGTGCTGGCCGCGGTGTTGGGCCAGCTCGGGCTGCCTGGCGGAGGTTACGCCTACGCACTGGGCACGCTGGCACACTACGGCCGACGCAACAATGCGGTCGTCGTGCCGGCGCTGCCGCAAGGCGCCAATGGCGTCAAGGCTTTCATCCCGGTGGCGCGAATTGTCGACATGCTGCTGCATCCGGGGGCGCCGTTTGACTACAACGGCCAACGGCTGCATTACCCGCATATCCGCCTGGCCTATTGGATTGGTGGCAACCCATTTCACCACCACCAGGACCTGAACCGCCTGCGCGAAGGTTTTCGCACGCTCGACACGCTGATCGTGCATGAGACCGGCTGGACCGCCACCGCACGCCATGCTGACATCGTGCTGCCGGCCACGATGACGCTCGAGCGCGAGGACATCGGCGCGGCGGCGACCGACCCGCTCATGGTCGCGATGCACCGCATTGCCGCCCCGCATGGCATGGCGCGTGACGACTACGACATCTTCACGGACCTGGCTGAGCGCCTGGGTGCGAAACAGGCCTATACCGACGGCCGTACCAGCGCGCAGTGGCTGCGCCTGATCTACGACAAGACCCGGGACTCGCTCGCAGGGCAGGGCATCGATGCGCCTGATTTCGACCGCTTCTGGCAGCGCGGCGAACTGCCGTTGCCACAACAGGCCGACGATGGGGGCATCCTGCGCGCATTTCGCGAGGACCCGGTGGGCCATCCCCTTCCCACACCCAGCGGCAGGGTCCAGATCAGTTCGCCAACGATTGCCGGATTCGGTTATGCCGACTGCCCGGGGCATCCGGCGTGGCTGGCCCCGACCGATGCACCCAGCGCGGACCATCCGCTGTTCCTGGTCGCCAACCAGCCGTCTACCAGGCTGCACAGTCAGCTTGACTATGGTAGCCACAGTGCAAGCCAGAAGCGCCGTGACCGCGAGGTTTGTGCCATTCACCCGCAGGACGCAGTCGCCCGGGGAATCACCGAGGGCGATATCGTGCGGCTGTTCAACACCCGGGGCGCTTGTCTGGCATGCGCCCACGTGGACGACGGGGTGATGCCTGGCGTGGTTCAACTGCCTACCGGCGCATGGTACGACCCCGGTACCGATGCCCAGGGCCGTCCGCTTTGCCTGCACGGCAATCCCAACGTGTTGACACGCGACCGGGGAACCTCGTCGTTGACCCAGGGTTGCACCGGGCAACTGACTTCAGTGCAGGTGGAGCGTTTCGACGAACCAGTGCCGGAGATGCGGGCCTTCGAGCCGCCTGTGGCGGTCTGGCTGGACTAGCTTCGGTCCGGGCGTTCGGGGCAAAGCCAGCGCGCCGCTATCGGGTCGCCCCAGCAGCCCTGCACACCAAAGATCAGGGCGTAGCCCGACAGAGGTGCTGGTCGTCAATCAGACGAGCCCGTCTGACTGGAACTGCTCGTATTGCGCCGCATCGATTCCGAGTTCCGACGCCAGCACCTGTGCCGTATCGGCGCCCAGTGCGGGCGGGATCCTGTGCGCCACCGGCGTCCTGGAAAAGCGCAGTGGGCTGCGGATCACGTCAAGCTTGCCATATTCTGGATGGTCCAACTCGACCCGGAGGCCGCGGTGCTGCACCTGCGGATGCGCAAAGGCCTGTTCCAGGTTGTTGACCGGCCCGCAGGGTACACCCGCCGCACCCAGCTTGTCAGACAATGCCTGCTTGTCCCACCCGCGTGTGATGGCGGACAGCAGTCCGTCAAGTTCCTGCTTGTGCGCCATGCGTTGCGCGTTCTTGACATAACGGGGGTCCGCCAGCCAGTCCTCCCGGCCCAGGCACTTGCACAACCGAGACCATTGCACGTCGTTGCCGATCTGGATGAAAATGTGGCCCTCGACGCAGGGAAAGCAGTTGGCGGGAGCGAACAACAGACTGCCGTTGCCAGCGCGCTGCGGCAGCTTGCCGGTCGTCAGATGGGTCTGACCCAGGTGCACGCTGGCGGCCATCGCCACGTCGAGCAAGGCGATATCCAGGTGCTGGCCTTCGCCGGTGTTCTTGCGGTGCAACAGCGCTGCGAGCACCGCGCTTGTCGACACCATGCCGGTCATCACGTCGACAATGGGCACCATCGCACGCATCGGGCCACCGCCGGGCACGCCGTCGGGCAAGCCGCAGGTGCTCATAAGGCCGGAGATGGCCTGAAACACCGGGTCGTAGCCAGGCTGTTCCGCCATAGGGCCATCCTGGCCATAACCTGTGATCGAGCAGTAGACGATGGATGGGTTTACCTTGCACACGCTGGCATAGTCCAGTCCATAACGTTGCAGGTCACCGGCCTTGAAATTCTCGACCAGCACGTCGCAGCGCGCGACCAGATCCAGCAGCAGCCGGCGCCCCGCCGGCTGCGTGAAGTCGATCGTCAAAGACTTCTTCCCACGGTTGACACAGACATACGACGTGGTGTCGTTGCCGGTCACGCCCTTGGCATTCTTGAGAAACGGAGGCGACTGGCGCATTTCGTCACCAGTGCCCAGGCGCTCGATCTTGAACACGGTCGCCCCCATGTCGGCCAACGACTGGGTGCACCACGGCCCGGCCAGAACCCGTGACAGGTCCAGGACCTTGACCCCGGTCAGGATGCCAGCAGTCACCATTACTCGACCACCATCTTGGCGTTCACCTTGATCTCGGTGTAACGGCGAAGATCGTCGCGGATCAGGATGGCGAACGGTGCACCCGTGACCAGGTTGGGCAGCAGTCCGGCGGCCAACAGGGTCTTGCGCGCCTCGGGATCATTTCCCATTGCCTTCGCCACCGCTTCTATCTTGTCGACGATGTCCTTAGGCAACTTGGCGGGGCCGACCAGTCCGAACCATCCGGTGATCTCCATTTCGGGTCCACCAGACTCCTTGATGGTCGGGATGTCCGGGAATGCCTCGACCCGCTTCTTCTGCGTGGTTGCGAGCACACGGATCTTGCCGCCATCGCGCTGCTGCAGGACCTGTGGATCGATCATCATCTGGATGCGCCCCGCCATCATCTCGGTCAGGCCGGGGCCGCTGCTCTTTGACGGCACATGCACGATCTGCGTTGCGGTCAGCAACTTGAAGTATTCACCCATGAAATTGCCGAACGAACCGCTCCCAGCTGAGGTGTAGTTGAGTTTTCCGGGTTCCTTCTTGGCCAACTCGATCAGCTCACCGACGGTCTTTGCCGGGACCTCAGCGTTTATGCCCAGGTAGTTTGGCGCGTCGGCGAGCTTGGCGAGCGGCGTGAACGCGGTCGAGGGTTCGTACGGACTAGGGCTCTTGACTACGGGTTGCACAATCAGCCCCCCATTGTTTCCCGACAATAGGGTGTAGCCATCCGGCGCCGCGTTCGCCACCAGTGTCGCGCCGAGTATGCCAGCCGCGCCAGGCTTGTTCTCGACCACAAAAGATTGTCCCAGTGCCTTGGTCAGCCTGTCTGCGAAAAGCCGGGCCACCACGTCGTTGGTTCCGCCAGCTGCGTAGGGGGAAATGATGGTTACAGTCTTGCTCGGCCAGGACTGCGCCTGCGCTGGCCCAAATGCAGAGACGGCGACAAGCGCGGCTGCGGCAAGCAGCGTCAGGCGGCGGCGACGCGTTGTGTTCTGGGTGTTGTTGTACTTCTGGGTCATGGTCGTGTCTCCTTGTGTGAAAGTGGTTGCATGAGAAACCTGGTTTGGCGAGCCTGTCAGAGGCCCTTGAATTGCGGTTTGCGCTTCTCCCGAAAGGCCTGCAAACCCTCCGCGGCATCGACGCTCGACGACACGCCTTCGGCCTGTAACTGGGACATGTACATGGCCTCTATCGGGCTCTTTGGCAATGTCTCCCGCGCCATCTGCTTGAGGAACTTCAGCACCAGCGGCGCCGACTGCGCCAGGATGGCGGCCATCTTCAATGCTTCCGGCAACAGATCCTGCGGCGCGACGATCCGGTTCACTAGGCCGACCTCATAGGCTCGCTGGGCTGATATTGGCTCGCCAAGCAGCATCAATTCGAGCGCGATCTTGTGCGGAATCCGCGCCACCAGCGACGAGATCAGGCCCATCGCCACGCCAACCCGTGCCTCTGGGTAGATGAACCGCGTGTCGTGCGTCGCGATGCACAGATCGCAATAGGCCACAATTCCCACGCCCAGCCCGATGACCGGGCCATGCACTGCGGCGATGATCGGCTTGCCGAGATCCAGTCCAACGTCAGGCACCGCACGCCAGAACTGCGATGGCGGGCTGGTCAGGTCAGCTCCTGCGGTGAAGACATCGCCGTTGGCACGCAGGATTGCCACCCTGTCCTCGCCATCGCGGAAGTGTTCCAGCGCCTCGCGCAGTGCTTCGCACATGGCAGCACTCATTGCATTGCGCTTGGCCGGGCGATTGATGGTGATGATGGTCACCGTCTCCCTCGATTCGATGTCGATGCTGCCTTGGTCCATATCTGTCTCCGAAGTGCTGGTCGCGCGTTGGCTCGCGGAAGCTTGTACTTGCGCCTCATCCCTGAACCGCAATGACTCCGCACTTTACGGAACATCACTCATAATGAATAGCGATAATTTTTTGCCGATTGATTAGAAAATGACAGTCAATATTTCAACCCGTCCTGCGATGAACGTCTCGCTGCGCCAACTGCGCGCCTTCTCCACCATTGCGCGGCTCGGCAGCTTTGTCGAGGCGTCCAAGGTGCTGCATGTGACACCGGCGGCGCTGAGCATCGTGATCCGCGACCTGGAGGACACTCTGGGCTTTCGCGTTTTCGACCGCACCACGCGGCGCGTCGATCTGTCCGAGGTGGGTCATCAATACTTCCACTATGCCGAGCAGGTGCTGCTTGCCATGCGCAAAGCCGAGTTGTTCGCGCAGGACGTTTCGCAGCGAAAGACCGGCGTGGTGCGGATTGCCACGACCCAGGTCGTGACCTGGGTGCTGCTCACACCGGCGTTCGCCGAGTTCCAGAAGCGCTGGCCGGACATCCGGATCGAACCCATCGACATTCCGACCGACCAAATCATCAGCGCAGTCGAACGCGGTCAGGCTGACCTGGCGATCAATTTCGACACGGCTGTCAGCGAACACATGGAGGCGATGCCGATCTTCCATTCACGCGAGTACCTGATCTGTGCCAGCACCCACCGCTTCGCGCGCAGAAAGTCGATTCGCTGGTCTGACCTGGCGACCGAACCCATCATCTTTGTGGGCCGCGGAGCAGAACTCCGGATCCGCTCGGAGCTTCCTGCCGGTATGGTGCTCAACGCCCGGCACGAGGTTGGCAACACCAGTACGGCGCTTGCGTTGGCGGCCAGTGGTGCCGGCCTGGTGGTCTGCGCCGGCTACGTCAAGCCGATCAGCCGCATGCACGACCTACGCGCCATCCCGCTGACCGAACCAGACATGATGCGCCGCTTCATGCTGTTTCGCAACCGACAGAAATCGATCACACCGGCGGTACGGGAACACCAGGCCTTTTTGCTGGAGTATTTCGCGCGCACCAAGGGCCGTCCCGTCGAGGACGTCATGGCGCCGCGCTGGGCGCCGTGACGGCGGTGGTGGCAAGTACCTGTGCGCCGGCCGTGTGGCAAACAGCTAATGCACTCTCTGGATTCCTCGTAAGCCACCCGCACCCAGCCCTTGCGGCAAAAAATGGTCTGGAAACGAATCTTGTGGAAATGCACATAGTCAGCGACCGGCCCACCTTCCAGGATACGAATGTGCGAGGCGATGAAGGCGCCGCCCAGGCGGTCCGGCACCAGGTCGCGGTAACGCATGCCGGCACGGCCGACGCCCCAGGCATCTGTACCCGCGCCCCGGCTGAGCACCAGACGCTGGGCCGTTGGCGGCACCCGCATCGGTGGATCGGCTGCCACAAAATGCACCCGCAGACCGTCGGGCGATGTGAGCAGCGCCGCCCCGGCTGCGGCCGGGTCTTCGCACAGCAGATCAATGTCGGTGGCGCCTGAGCCTGCGCCCTGTACCAGGCGCAGGCTCAGGCCATAAGCGCTGACCATGGCCGTGGTCGGGCTGTCGGCCGGAAAGATCGCATCAACGGCAAAACCCAGCTGCTGAAAGAACGCCAGGGTGGGCGCCAGTTCGCGACAGGCCACCAGCACTTGGGCGCTGCGCACGCTGGC
>CAJAXU010000334.1 GCA_903948045.1 uncultured beta proteobacterium
CCAGGGCGCGCGGCGTGGCGGCCTGCTGCAGCAGTTCGGGCACGACAAACTCCTGGCACAGAATATTGGGCAAGCCGACCCAGGGCTGCAACTTTTTGCGCCGCATGATCTGCCAAGACCAACTGTTCATGTGGTACGCAATGACCATCGGGCGCTTGAACAACGCCGCCTCCAGCGTTGCAGTACCGCTGGCAATCAGGGTGATGTCACAGGCGGCCAGCACGGTGTGCGACTGCCCCGCCACGATGGTCACCTGGGTTGCCATGCCGCTGGCGCGTGCCGCCTGCTCGATCTCAGCCTTCAAGGACGGCACTGCGGGCACCACCACCTGCACCGCCGGCTGCGCCTGGCGCACCAGTGCGGCGGCCTGAAAAAAGCGCTGCGCCAGGTGCGCAATCTCGGAGCGCCGGCTACCTGGCAACAGCGCCAGCACCGGCGCGTCCTGGCGCAAACCCAGGTGTAACCGGGCTGCCGCCCGATCCGGCGTCAGCGGGATGACCTGCGCCAGCGGATGCCCCACATAAGTGGCCGCAATGCCATGCCGGGCCAGCAAAGCCGGCTCGAACGGGAACAGACACAGCACGTGATCGACGCTGCGCCGGATGGTATCGAGCCGCTCGGCGCGCCAGGCCCAGACCGAGGGACAGACAAAATGCACGGTCTTGATGCCTTGGGATCTGAGCGCTGCCTCAAGGTCCAGGTTGAAGTCAGGCGCATCGACGCCAATGAACAGGTCCGGGCGCTGCAGCAACAAGCGCGCCTTGAGCTGGCGCCGGATGCCCACAATTTCTCGGTAACGGCGCAGCACCTCCCAGCCATAACCATGCACGGCCAACTTGTCGTGCGGCCACCAGGCCGTGAAGCCGCGCGCCGCCATCTGGGGCCCGCCGATCCCGGCCGCGCTCAAGCCCGACCAGCGCGACCGCAGCCCGTCCAGCAACAGGCCGGCCAGCAAGTCGCCCGAAGTCTCCCCAGCAACCATGGCCACGTTCAGCTGCTGCATACCGGCCCGCCCCGTCTCAGCGCACGATGCCGCGCTGCGGTGATGATTGCTCTAAAAATGAGAGCATCATATCTATATCCGACAAGGCTTCCGGGCTGATTTGGCGTAAATTGTCGATGGCCTGGCGGGCTGCGTCGAGCGTCAGGTTGTCGCGGTACAGCGCCTTGTGCATGGCCTTGACCGCCGCCAGGCGCGCGGGTGAAAACCCGCGGCGGCGCAAGCCCTCGTAATTCATGGCGCGGGCCTGGGCCGGCTGCCCCTGGCACATGACAAAGGGCGGCAGATCGGCAAACAGCAGTGCGCACATCGCCGTCATGCTGTGCGCACCAATTTTTACGAACTGGTGCACGACCGTGAAGCCACCCAGAATCGCCCAATCGCCCACGTGCACATGGCCGGCCAGTTGGGTGTTGTTGGCAAAAATGGTGTGGTCGCCCACCACGCAATCGTGCGCCAGGTGCACATAGGCCATCAGCCAGTTGTCGTTGCCAACCTGCGTCACGCCACGGTCCCCGGGCGAGCCAATGTTGAAGGTGCAAAACTCACGCACGGTGTTGCGGTCACCAATTACCAGCTCGCAGGGCTCGCCGGCATATTTTTTGTCCTGCGGAATCGCGCCGAGCGAGTTGAACTGGAAGATGCGGTTGTCCCGGCCGATCGTGGTGTGCCCCTCTAGCACGCAGTGCGGGCCGATGGTGGTCCCGGCGCCAACCCGCACATGAGGGCCGATCACGGTGTAGGGGCCGACGGTGACCGAGCTGTCGAGCTCGGCACCGGGGTCTACCAGCGCGGTGGCGTGGATCGCAGTCACAGCCGCTGCCTCAGGTGATGGTGCGCATTGCGCAGGTCAGCTCGGCCTCGACCGCCAGATCCTCACCCACCAGCGCCCGCGCCTTGAACTTGAAGATACCAGCTTTCATGCGCAGCAACTCGACGTCCAGAAAGAGCTGATCGCCGGGCTCCACTGGGCGCTTGAAGCGCGCGCCGTCAATGCCGGCAAAGTAGTACACCGTATCGTCACTGGGCGAGGTGTCGAGCGCGTCAAACGCCAATAGCGCCGCCGCCTGCGCCAGCGCTTCCAGCATCAGCACACCGGGCATGACCGGGCGATGCGGGAAATGGCCCTGAAAGAAGGGCTCGTTCATGGTCACATTCTTAAGGGCACGGATCGTCTTGCCCTTGTCGATGGCCAGCACCCGGTCCACCAGCAGAAACGGGTAGCGGTGGGGCAGTTGCTTGAGGATCTTGTGGATGTCCATCAGGGTCGTTCCTTGTTGTCGAGTTTATTTTCCAGGCTGCGCAGCCGCTCACGCAGGCGGTTGAGCTGCTTGAGCGAGGCCGCATTCTTTTCCCAGGTGGCGTTGTCATCAATCGGAAACAGGCCGGTGTACTGGCCCGGCTGGCGAATCGAGCGGGTGACCACACTGGCGGCCGAAATATGCACATGATCCGCCAGTTCCAGGTGCCCAAGCACAATGGCACCGCCGCCCAGCGTGCAGTGCGCACCGATGCGGGCGCTGCCGGCCACACCGACACAGCCGGCCAGGGCGCTGTGTGCACCAATCTGCACGTTGTGGCCGATCTGCACCAGGTTGTCCAGCTTGACCCCATCGGCAATCACTGTGTCTTGCAGGGCGCCGCGGTCAATGCAGGTGTTGGCGCCGATTTCGACATCGTTGCCGATGCGCACCGCGCCAAGTTGCTCTATCTTTTCCCAAGCGCCACCGTTCGGGGCAAAGCCGAAGCCATCGGCACCGATCACCACGCCCGGATGAACCAGGCAGCGCTCGCCGATATGGCAGTCCTCCGCCACCGTCACGCGAGAACGCAGTTCAGTGGCGGCGCCCACCGTGGCGCCGCGTTCGATCACGCATAAGGCGCCTACTTTGGCCGTTTCATGCACCCGGGCGTCGGTGTCGATCACTGCGCTGGGATGAATCCGGGGCCGTGGCGGCTGCGCCAACGCAGCCTTCCAGAGTTGAGTGACACGGGCAAAATAGAGGTAGGGTTGCGCGGTGACGATACAGGGACCGCGCGCCTTGGCCTGCGCGCCGTGCGCCACGCCAACAATCACGCAAGCAGCCTGACAGCTGGCCAACTGGCCTTGATACTTGGGGTGGCTAAGAAAGCTCAGCGCCTGAGGGCCGGCACTTTCGATCGATGCCAGCGCCTCAATTTGGAGATCCGGGTCGCCATGCAGCTCGCCGCCTAGGGCCTCGACAATCGAACCTAATCGCAGGGCCATGCGTCCAACGCTGTGAGCGACGCTTATTTGCCAGCGGCGGAATTCAAGACCTTGATCACCTTTTCGGTAATGTCATGTTTGGGATTGACATAGACCGCTTCCTGCAAGATCAAATCGTATTTTTCAGCTTCTGCCACCTGCTTGACCACCTTGTTGGCGCGCTCGAGCACCTGCTGCAACTCCTCGTTTTTGCGTGCGTTAAGGTCTTCCTGGAATTCGCGGCGTTTTCGCTGGAAGTCCCTGTCCTGATCCACCAACTGCTTTTGCCGGTTGGCACGCTGACTCTCAGACAGGGTGGGTGCTTCCCGCTCTAACTTATCTGCAGCCGCCTTTAAACCTGCGCCCTGATCAACCAAGTCTTTCTCGCGCTTGGAAAACTCCTGCTCCAACTTGGTCTGAGCGGCCTTGGCAGTGGCCGCCTCTTTAAAAATACGGTCGGTACTGACAAATCCAATGCGGAACTCCTGTGCCTGTGCCAGAAGTACACAAGTGCCCAAAAGTACGGCCGTGCCTATCCGTTGCAAGAAATGATTCATTAGAAGCTTGATCCGATCTGAAATTGCACACTCTGCATTTTATCCCCTTCGTAATTCTTGACGGGCCAGGAAAATGCCAATCGCAGGGGGCCGACCGGCGAGATCCAGCTGATACCTACCCCGGTTGACGATCTTAGATCGTTTGCAGTGGCATTCGACACCAGGCCACCATCGGGACCGGCTATGCTGCCGACATCGACAAAACCGTACAAGCGCAACGTCCTGTCGTTACCGGCACCAGGAAATGGGGTCAGTAACTCCGCATTCAGGTTGACTTTACGCGTGCCGCCGACCACCGTGCCATTGGCATCTCGGGGGCCAAGACTCCCCTGCTCAAAGCCGCGCACCGAACCCAGGCCACCACCATAATAATTCTTAAAAACGGGGTATGAACGCTCCCCGACTGCGACACCAAAGCCCAGTTCCCCATTCACTGCCACGGTGAACTGCTTGTTGAGCGGAAAATACTCTTGGTACTGATACGTTGTGCGGAAATACCGAGCATCCCCGGCCACCGACCATTCGGCGTTGGCGCGCTGGAGGCGCCCTGAATTGGGGGCCAGAGAGCTATCGCGACGGTCGCGCGACCAACCCAGCGTCAGGGGCACCGCACTGCTGTCGTAACCAAACTGGTTGGCGTAGTCAAGGTAGGACGTCGGCAATGAGGTGCCCGGCACGATGCTGGTGTTTTCAACGCCGGCACCAAAATACACTGTGTCGCTTTCCGTGAATGGCACGCCAAATCGGGCGCTTCCACCTGAAGTGACTAATTTGTAATAGTTTTGGTCTTCGTAAGGGCTGAACGTTTTGTAGTACAGGCTCAAGGTCCGTGACACACCGTCCGCCGTGAAATACGGATCAGTGGTGTTGAAATCAAGCACCCGATTAATCTTACTGGTGTTCAGCTGAACCCCCAATGAATTGCCCGAACCGAAAGCATTGTCCTGCTTGAAACCGAACGACAAACCCAGCCCATCGCCACTAGAGTAGCCAGCTCCCAAGCTCAGACTACCAGTGGGTTTCTCCACTACCTCGAAAGTCAGGTCAACTTGATCCGGCGAATCGGGCACCTCTTGGGTGTCGACCAAAACAGAACCAAAGTAACCTAAGCGATCCACCCGATCCCTGGACAGCCTGATCTTGTCACCGTCATACCAAGACGCCTCGAACTGCCTAAGCTCCCTGCGGACAACCACATCTCGAGAGCGACTATTGCCAGCTATGTTGATTTTGCGGACGTAGGCTCGTCGGGAAGGGTCGGCTTGCAAGGTAATGGCGACCCGATTACTGGCGCGATCAATGTCAGGTCTGGCTTCAACGCGGGCAAAGGCAAAGCCAAAATTTGCAAAGTAATCAATGAAGGCTTTGGTCGTTTTGGCAACCTCGTCCGTGTTGTAAGGCTGCCCGGGCCGGATGGTCACCAGGGACTTGAATTCATCGTCGCGCCCGAGGAAATTACCCTCTAATTTGACGCCACTGACATCAAAACGCTCGCCCTCGGTCATATTGATGGTGATCGCTATGTCGGTTTTATTGGGAAGAATCGACACTTGGGTGGACTCCACCTTGAACTCAAGATAGCCCCTAGTCAGGTAATAGGACCGCAAGGTCTCAATGTCCGCGTTAAGCTTGGCACGCGAATACCGGTTTGATTTGGTGTACCAACTCAACCAGCCACCGGTATCCAAGTCAAACAAGCTGCGCAGGCTAGCTTCCGAAAAAGCCTTGTTGCCAACCAGGCGAATTTCACTTATTTTTGCAGTATCCCCCTCATTGACCGTGAAAGTCAGATTGACGCGGTTCCGCTCGGTAGGGGTGACGGTCGTCACCACCTCGGCCGCGTACAGGCTGCGATTGATGTACTGACGCTTGAGTTCCTGCTCGGCACGATCGAGTTGCGCCTTGTCGAAGGGCCGACCATCGGCCAGGCCGACATCCCGAAGCGCCTTTCGAAGCACATCTTTGTCGAACTCTTTGGTCCCGACAAAGTCAACGCTCGCGATGGTCGGGCGCTCTTCTACGATCAGCACCAGGACATCGCCATTGACCTCGATTCGCACGTCCTTGAACAACCCCAGCGCAAACAAGGCCCTGATGGCAGCCGACCCTTTTTCGTCGCTGTAGACATCGCCAACCTGGACCGGGATTGACACAAAAACCGTGCCTGGTTCTACCCGCTGCAGACCTTCAATTCGGATATCCCTCACGGTGAAGGGTGTGACGGCCCAGGCAGCACCTGCGCCAACCAGCACCACCAGCAGCAGCAATAGCCGGGCACGAACACGTAAGAGCTTGATTTGCATTTTTGATTATTAGTCGAACAGTCGGGCGATATCGTTGTAAAGGGCGACAGTCGTCATCAGGGCAAGCACAGCCACACCAACACGCTGTAGACGCGCCATCCAAAGCTCGGACACCGGTCGACGCGTCACACCCTCCCAAAGATAATACATCAGGTGGCCGCCATCAAGGATGGGCAAAGGAAGCAGGTTGAGAACCCCCAGACTCACGCTGATGAGAGCCAAAAATAAAAGGTACTGTGTCAGACCTAGGCTGGCTGACTTGCCGGCATAGTCCGCCACGGTCACTGGCCCACTGAGGTTCTTCAGAGAGGCTTGTCCGATCAGCATTTTGCCAATCATGCTGAGCGTCAAGGACGACACTTCCCAAGTTCTATGGGCGCCCCGCCAGAAGCCGTCCAGGAGACCATATCGGACCGTCACCAACTCTGGCGCAGCGCCCACCATGGCCCCGATACGGGCTACGCGACCATTGCCCTCGTCACGGGCCTCGGGTTGCACCGTGAGCGTCAACGGACGACCGGCCCGCACCACCGTCCATTCGGCCGCCACACCCTTGCCGTCTTGAAGCGAGTTGCGCACGATCCGCCTGAGTTGCTGCCCATCGATGATCCGGGTCGACCCGACCTGCTGGACCAGATCGCCTTTCTGTAGTCCGGCGCGTTCTGCCGCCTGTCCACTGATCACGTCCCCAATCAGAGCTAAGGTGAAGGGCCCATTCAAGCCGATTTGTCGCAGCAGCTCTGCATCGACATCGCGACTAGCCAAACCGCGAAGCCTGAGCAAGACCTCCTGCCCTTCGCTACCGCCGCTACCACCGCCACCGCTGACCCGCAAGCGCACATCTTGTTCTTCGAGCACGCTTCGCGACAAAGTCCAGCGAAGGGCTTCGAAAGAATCCACCTCCGCCCAGTCGCCGTCTTCCGCAGCAACACTCAGCACGCGTTCGCCACCCACTAAACCTGCTTTGGCCGCCAACGAGTCCGGCTCAGGGCTGGCGAGAACCGACGCTGGCAACTGTGTGCCGGTCCAGTTGACGATCGAATACAGCAAGATCGCAAGCAACAAATTTGCCGCTGGCCCCGCGGCAACGATGGCGGCACGCGCGCGCAGCGGCTTGGTATCGAATGCGAGATGCTTTTCGCCATCCTCAACTGGTGCCTCACGCCCGTCGAGCATCCGGACGTAACCGCCAAAAGGAAGCATGCCTATGACAAACTCGGTTGGGGACCCCTTGGGCTGCCAACGCCAGAGGGTCTTGCCAAAACCAATGGAAAAGCGCAACACCTTGACGCCGCAGGCTACCGCCATCCGGTAGTGGCCGTATTCATGGACAGCAATCAGCAGGGCCAATGCCGTCAAAAAAGCAACAAATGTAAGCATCAAAAAATCGAACAGGGCTTGTCAGACACCAAGCCGTTGCACAACTGCCGTGGCCGCATTGCGTGAACGGGCATCGAGTGCCAGAAGGTCCTCCAGCGATTGCGGCGCCGACGTCACAACCGCTTCCAACGTGTCAAGGTTGACCGCATGGATTTGGTCAAAACGAATTTTCCCATGTAAAAAAGCCTCGACTGCAATTTCATTGGCCGCGTTGAGCACCGCGGTAGAGCCTGCAGGCCCCTGCAGAACGGTCCAGGCGAGCCGCAAACCGGGAAAGCGCTGTTCGTGGTCATAGCTGTCCAGAGACTCGAAGGTCATGGCCGCCATGGTTCGAAAATCCAGCGCCGCGGCCCCAGAGAACATCCGGTCTGGCCAGGCCAAGCCATAGGCAATCGGCACTTTCATATCAGGCGTGCCTAGTTGCGCCACGACGGAATGATCGGTGTACTGCACCATGGAATGGATCACGCTTTGGGGATGAATCACCACTTCGATCTGTTCAGGTCTAACGCCGAAGAGGTAATGTGCCTCGATCACCTCCAGCGCCTTGTTCATCATGGTTGCCGAGTCCACCGAAATCTTGCGGCCCATGACCCAATTTGGGTGTGCACACGCCTGGTCGGGCGTGAC
>CAJAXU010000335.1 GCA_903948045.1 uncultured beta proteobacterium
AGCCGGCGGCGTGCATGATGAAGTTGCCACCGGCCTGCGTCAGCGCCCACAGCGAAAACACCGATTCGTAAGCGGCTTGGGCGTCTACCGTGTTGGCGGCGCAGACATTGGAGGTACGGTAGGGGATGCCGTATTTGCGGCACAACTGGCCGCCGGCCAGCACCGCCTTCATGTACTCGGGCGTGCCAAAGGCCGGCGCGCCAGTTTTCATGTCCACATTGGACGTAAAGCCGCCATACACCACCGGGGCGCCGGGGCGCACCAGCTGGGTGAAGGCAATTCCGGCCAGCGCCTCGGCGTTCTGCTGGGCCAGCGCGCCGGCGATGGTGACGGGCGCCATGGCACCGGCCAGCGTGAACGGCGTCAGGATGATGATCTGGTTGCGCGCCGACATCTCGATGATGCCCTGCAGCATCGGCGTGTCCAGCCGCAGCGGTGAGGAGCTGTTGATCACCGAGAACAGCGAGGGCTCTCGGTCCATTTGCTCAGCGGTGATGCCACGCGCAATGCGGGCGATCTCGAGGCCGTCGCGGTTGCGCTCCTTACCCAGCGAGTAGGCATGAAAGGCCTTGTCGGTCAATTTGGCGATGTCCGACAGACAGTCCAGGTGCCGCACCGACGCATGCAGGTCGACGGGCTCCACCGGATAGCCACCCGTGCAGTGCACCACGTCATAGCGCTGCGCCAGCTTGATCATGTTGCGGAAATCCTGCTGGTTGCCGGCGCGCCGGCCGCCCTGCATGTCCGAGCAATTGGGCGGGCTGGCCACCTGGGCAAAGGCCAGGTTTTTGCCGCCAATGCGGATGTTGCGCTCAGGGTTGCGCGCATGCAGGGTGAACTCGGAGGGACAGGTCTTGATCGCCTGCAGAATCAGGTTGCGGTCAAAGCGCACCCGCTCCGAGCCAGGCCGCACATCGGCGCCGGCTTTTTTCAGGATCTCGCGTGCCTCGACGTGCATGAAATCCATGCCCATCTCTTCCAGAATGGTCAGCGAGGCGTCATGGATCGCCTCCAGCTCGTCTTCTGACACCACCGGCGTGGCCGGAAAGCGGTGCTTGAGGCTGCGGTACTTGACAGTGGATGGTGCAACGCGCACGGTGCCGCTACCGCGCCCCGCGCGTCGTCTTGGCGCCGCAGCCGGCGTGGACGCTTCGTCAGTCATGCGAGGGAACTCCTTGGGTTGAAACAACAGGTCCGCGCAGTATCAGGGAAAAGCCCGCCGACAAAAAACCATATTTTCTGGGGAGGCGCATGAGTAAATATCATGCACTCCGGGTGCGCCGCAGCAAAAACACCGCGATGGTTAGATTCAACAGGTTCCAGGCCACACCGTTCAAAAAGGCGGCGTGGTAGGAGCCCGTCAAGTCGAACACCTTGCCCGACATCCAGCCGCCCAAGGCCATGCCGACCATGGTGAACATGATCACGGTGCCCACGCGCACCCCAGTTTGTGCGGCCGGGAAATACTCGCGCACGATGATGGCGTAGGCCGGCACGATGCCGCCTTGGAACAGGCCGAACAGCGCTGCGATGACATAGAGCGACACCAGACCGTCAAACGGCAAGAACAGCAGCAGGGCGACCCCTTGCAGCACCGAGCCCAACAGCAGCGTGCGCAGGCCGCCAATGCGGTCGCAGATCAACCCCGACACCAGCCGGCTCACAATGCCGCAGGCCAGCATCAGCGACAGCATTTCGGCGCCACGCGCAGCGCCGTAACCCAGGTCGGTGCAATAGGCCACGATGTGCACCTGCGGCATGGCCATGGCCACGCAGCAGGCCACACCGGCCAGGCACAGCGCCAAGGTGGCGGTATTCGGGCTCAGGCCAAATGGCCGATCGGTGCTCGGGCGGGCACCAGGTTTCACCATGGCCGGTGGCTGCACCGGCGGCCGGCGCCGCATCAGTGGCGCCAACAGCAGCATGCTGAGGCAGCAGACCGCGCCCACGCCCAGGTAGGTGCTACGCCAACCGGCAGTTTCAACAAAGTGCTGAACGATGGGCGGCCAGATAGTGCCTGCCAGATAGTTGCCACTGGCGCACACCGCCACGGCGATGCCACGGCGCCGCGCAAACCACATGGCGGTGTCGGCCATCAAGGGGGCGAAGGTGACGGAACTCCCCAACAGGCCGATCAGCAGCCCATGCGCCAGCGCAAAGCCCAAGATGCCGGTCGACATGCCTGCCAGCATAAAACCAGAGCCGGTGGCAAACGCAGCCAAGATCAAGGGCACAAACAGGCCGAAGCGGTCGGCCAGTCGCCCCATGATGATGCCGCCCAAACCAAAGCCCAGCATCATCAAGGTGTAGGGCAGTGCCGCCTCGGCGCGCCCCACGCCAAAATCTTTTTGCACCACCGGTAGCACCACGGGGATGACCCACATCGCCCCATTGCCAACCGTCATCAGCAACAAAGACACGCCCAGCCGGAACCAGGCGTAGGGCGAGTCGACGCCTGCTGCTGCCGGGGCGGGCGAAGATGACGGTGCGGGCTGATTCACAACCGCATTATGGGGCGCCGCAGCGATGGGCCCGTTTCGCGAAGGGCCGCCCCTTTCGCCGCTCGACCTTGCGGTTGTAATGGTTTGTATCGCTTGGTGCTTCGTGTCCGCAGCAGACTGAGTCTGCGCGTTATAGGCAGGTAACTAAGGAGAACGCGTGATGATGAAACTTGCCGCGCTTGGCCTGGGCTTGAGCCTGAGCCTGGGTGCACTGCAACCAGCCATCGGACAAACCCAGGTCGGTGTGTCTGTCGGGATCAACCAGCCCGGGGTCTATGGGCGCATCGACATTGGCAACTTGCCGCCGCCCCGCGTGGTGAGCCCGCAGCCGATCGTGATCGTGCAGTCGCCCATGGCGGTACAGCGCCAGCCCATCTATTTGTATGTGGCGCCCGGGCACCAAAAACATTGGGCCAAGCATTGCAGGCGTTACCAAGCCTGCGGTCAGCCGGTTTACTTCGTGCAGGAAGACTGGGTGCATGAGCGGGCCGCAGCGCAGCGGCGCCAAGACGTACACCGAGCTGACGGGCGTGATGATGACCGCGGCCGTCGCCACGGGGCGCGGCACGGCGGTTGACGCCGCGCCGCTGACCAGTCCGTCATGCCCTTGATGGTTGGCGCAGCGGGATGAGGCCCTGCGCGATCAAGACGCCCAGGCCAACGATGGCCGCCGCCAGCGCCTGCGACCAGCGCCATTCGCCACCCAGTGCAAACAGGATGATCATCACGTAAAAAGGCGTGGCATTGATGTGCAACGAAGCCAGGGCAATGCCGATGCTGCCGATCGAGGCAATCCACAGCAGCTGGCTGATGGCCAAGCCACCGATGGAAAACAGGGCCAAGGCACCAAATTCTTTCAGGCCCAGCACTGCCCAATCTGGTCCGGCGGCGCCGAGTAGCAGGCCGACAGCTGCCGCGACACCGGTGGCCAAAGCGGCGCCGGTCAGGGTCACCGTGGTGCGGCCCAGGGCGGTCAGTTGCGGGAAGGCAGTGACCGTCAGGCGCGAGCCCACGGTGAAGAGCAGCACCGCGCCAAAGCACAGCAGTGCGCCCAGCCCCAGGCCGGCACCGCTGGTCACACCGCTTAGCGCCATCAGCCCGCCGGCCAGGCTCAGCAAGGTGCCCACCACCAGGCTGGCGGTGATTTTTTTGCCGTCCAGCAGCACTTCAATCGCGATGCCCATCACCGGCATGGCGGCCGAGATCACCGCCACCGTCACCGAGTCAGTCAGACCTTGGCCCACCACCAGCATGAAGGCGCCCAGGCCAATGGAGATGCCGCCGATCCATAAGCCA
>CAJAXU010000336.1 GCA_903948045.1 uncultured beta proteobacterium
CACCAGCGTACCAATACCGGCACACACCCAGCGTGCTGCAGTCCCGCGCTGCGACAGGGCCAATGTGGCAAACACCATCAACAGGGCACCCAGCGCCATTTCGCTCCAGCGCAGCAAGGGTTCTTGCACATGGATCAGCAGTGGCTGCGTGAACAGCCAGCTACCCAGGGCGATGTTCACAAAATGCGGCCAGCGGTTGTCACTGTGTTCGGCGGTGAACTGCTGCTGGTGTCGCTGGCGCAAGTCTTCGGGGTCGTGGCCCGCCTCGCTGGCGGCAGTCACCCATTCGGGCGGTATCACATCATTGCGCCGGTACCAGCCGGGTGGGTCGTTTTGCAGGGCTTTGACCAGAACGGGCAATGCATCTTTGAAGTTGTGGTGGGGCTCCCAGCCGAGCAGGTCGCGGGCGCGGCGCGTGTTGAGCGCGTAATGGTCGTCGGCCATTTCCGCCATGAAGGGCCGCACAAACGGGGCCTGGCCTTTGTCGATGATGTCGGGGATGACCGGCTCCAGCTTGGTCTGCGCCCACAGCCCGGCCGCGGCGAGTGTTTTGGGCACCTGCAGTGTGGTCCAGTTGTCCACACCGTGCATCAATGTGCCCAGGCGGTCTTGCAGCGCGTCATAGCCCATGGCGTCGTCTTCACCAATGAGGATGGATGCTTCACTGGGCAGCGCGCGGCGGCGGTCAATGGTGCGCCTGAAGGCATCCAGCATGTCGTCGCGGTGCAGCATGGCCTGGCCCACCAGGGTGCTGCCCGAGTAAAAATAGCTTTGCAGGTCGCGCTCGTAGATGCGCGCAAATTGCTGGGCCATGGTGGGCACCAGCGACTGCTCGTCATAGACACCGGCCAGGCGCAGGTTGACATAGGGAATTGCACCGTGTTCTTGGCTCACCACTGCTTCGGCCGCCGCCTTGGAGCGGGGGTAGGCCCAGCGTGGCCCAATTGGGTGACTCTCGGTAATGCGCTCGCCCGGTCGGCAGGGGGCATGCACGAGCATCGTGCTGGCATAGACAAACTGCTCTACCTCAAACGCCTGCAGCGCGCGCAGCAGGTGCCGTGTGCCGTCGATGTTGACGCTTTGGTAGCGTGGGTCATCGGCATTGCTGAAATCGAAATAGGCCACCAAATGCACCACGCTGGCGATGTGACCGCCAAAGGCATCACGCAGCTTGTGCAGCGCCAGGTCGATGGAGGCAGGAGAAGAGAAATCTGCCTGCAGCACCGGGAACGGGCCGCTTTGGCCCTTGCGGTCCAGCCCCACCACTTGGTAGCTGTCGCTAAGCGCGCGCGCCAGTGACTGCCCCAGGTTGCCGGTGGCACCGGTGATGAGTACCAGGGGACGGGAGGGGGCGGTCGTCATGGCGAGGGCAAATGCGTTTTCTTGGTGTTGGCCTGGGGCGTTTTCATCAGGCTGAGCCAGCAAGGGCAAGCGCGGGGCGATTGATTTCTGCCTTGGCTGCGGCTACGTTGAACGGACTGGTTTGCCATAGGTCATGGATCGCCTGGATCATGGCTGTTTCACCCTCCGACAGGTGTTTGTCCGCGTGCGCAACCGCTGTCGCAAGGCGCAACACCTGCGCACGCAGGTGCAGATCATCCACTTCGGCCATCAGCGATGCCATTAACCCATCGCCCATACGGGACAGCAGGGAGCGACCATCGAATCCCTCCATCAGCAGGTCCTCGCAAAACGTCTGGACAATGCCAGGCATTTTTTGCGGGTCCAGGCCAAAATGCCGCACGCCATCCAGTTGTTTCAGCGTTTCGAATTCCGAGCGGCATACATGGCCGTCAGAGATGAGAACAAGCGCCAGGATACGTGCGGCGGCTTCGGGGCTGTTGCGGGGGTAAGAGCGCATGGGGGTGTCTTTCGGTAGTGGGTAAACAGGACAGTGAGGCCTTAACGATAGGGGTTGTATCCCTTCTTAAAAAGCAGATAATTTCTCATCATTAATCTTAAAAAAACTGAATATGAGTACCACTTTCAACTACAAGCACCTGTATTACTTTTGGGTGGTGGCCAAAGAGGGCGGTATCTCGCGGGCGGCTGAAAAATTGGACATGGCGGTGCAAACCGTCAGCGCGCAAGTGCGTGAACTGGAGCGCTCGCTTGGCTATGCGCTGCTGAAGCCCGCTGGTCGGGGGCTGGTGCTCACCGATGCGGGCCTGGCGGCCATGCAGCAAGCCGACCAGATTTTTCAGCTGGGCGAGGACCTGCCGGCGCGGGTGCGCGATGCAGTCAGCGCCCCCGCCGTGCGACTGGCAGTGGGTATTTGTGATGGCCTGCCCAAGTTGGTCGTGCACAGACTCATTCAGCCGGTCATAGCCGAGCCCCACCTGCGACTGCTGTGCCACGAGGGAAATTTGGACGACTTGCTGGGGGACCTGGCCTTGCACCGGCTTGATGTGGTGTTGTCTGACCGCCCTGCGCCGGTCAACCCCAACATCAAGCTTTACAACCACGCCCTGGGGTCTTCAACCATCGGTTGGTACGGCACCGCTGCGATGCTGAAGGCTGCAGGCAAAGACTTCCCACGAAGCTTGGCCGATGTACCCATGCTGTTGCCAACCCCGCACACTGCCGTGCGCGATCGACTGGACCAGTGGTTTGAACAGCGCGCAATTCGGCCGCGGATAGTGGGCGAGTTTGCCGACAGTGCTTTACTCAAAACATTTGGTGCCAGTGGCATGGGTGTGTTTCCAGCAGCAGAGTGGGTGCACGACGACCTGCTGGCCCACTACGCGGTGCAGCGCATTGGTCCGTGCGAAGGCGTTACCGAGCAGTTCTTCGCCATTGGGACCGAGAAGAAAGTGCAGCACCCGTTGGTGCAACGCTTGCTGCAGCCGGCGTTGTAGTTTGACTATGCCCCGCTGCTGGGGATCTTTTTTCGCCGATCAACAGTGCGACTGCTCTACCTGCACCACCGCCATGGCCCACGGACCGCATGCGACAGTTTTGGACCTGCGTTTTGCGGTGCCGCATGAATGGCCTGCCGCCTGCAAATTCTCACAGCGCCTGGGTCAGCGCGCGGCTACCAGGCTCGTGGAGGAAGTCGCCGATGCGGACATCAGACGGCTCAAAACGGCGATCAGTCCGGTGACCAAGAAACCCAACACGATGACGAGAACGGCCCCGATTGCCCAGACCGTCCAGACCGCAATCGAAAGACCGTCTGCCATTGCGGGCGCCCACTCCAGCACGGTCTGAATGGCCGGCATGAGGGAGGAAATCACCAAATTCAGACTACTGGAGTATTCGGACGGAATCCAGGGCGCAAGCCAGACTGGCACCTGCAGGGCCTCTATCGACCCAGCGCTCCCCGCCAAGGTACCCGCGTTCGCGACCGTCCAAACGGCGATCGAATGAAACGCCCAGGCTGCGAGCGACCAAAGAATTAAAAGACTGACCACTACAAACCAGTTGAGCGCGTAAAACATGGTGATTCCCCGTTTGTTAAATGTGACTGGCGTTGATTGTTGCGCCGTTCACAGTTCGGAAAAAGCAGTTAAATACAGATTTACACTTCACTTTTTCAAGATCTTCAATAATCATGACCGATCTGGCCGCACCTCGCTGACCATGGCGCGAACAAAAGCACCTTGAGCAGCTGAAAAGTCCCATTGCTCGATTTGGCAGCAGCCCGTGGCTGAATCTGCGCTCCAGCGCAACAGGTTGACTGAATTGGGCACACCATCGCGTACCCGCGCTGAGACTGCTGTGCCCGCCTGCACCGCCCACAGGGGGCGTGCGAGTCCCTGCAGTGCCACTACGTAGGGCAGGTGAATGTGTCCACCCAACACAAGGTCTGCGCCCGCCGCAGCCCAGCGCTGGAGTGCGGCCGCGTGGCCGCGCAGGAGGTTGGGTGCATCTTCAGTGCGCGCCACAGCGATGGGCTGGTGCACCACCACCACGCGCAACTGGTCTGGTTGTGCTTGGGCCAGCAATTGCGCAACGCGGTCGATTTGTTGCGCGGACACCTCGCCGTGCTTGTGCCGCCAGGCCCGAGTGGTGTTGACACAAATCACCATCAGGTCTGCAGACGAAAAGACGGGTTCAAGCTCTGCCCCGAATGCGGCGATGTGCCGGGCATAGGGGCGGCGTATTCGCGTCCACACATCAAAAAGCGGTATGTCGTGGTTGCCCGGAATCGCCACGAAAGGCGCGCCCAGACGATCCATCAATGCGCGGGCTGCCTGAAACTGCGCAGGCTTGGCACGCTGCGTAATATCGCCCGAGAGCACCAGCAGATCCGGCTGTTGCAGCCGCGCCAGCGTGACCAATGCGTCAACAACCTGTGGCTGTTCGGTGCCAAAGTGCGTGTCGGATATTTGCAGCAAGACGCTCATGCGTCGCCGCTTTCAGGGGTGTGCGGGGCCGTGGATTCAGGTCCCAGGGGACTTGGCATCAGCAGGTACAGCGGCTTGGAAAGCACACGAAAGTCCAGTGGTGCGCGCAAGCGTGTGACCTCGCCGTCAAAAGCAACCTTCACCCCGCGGCGGCCCGGCGCGAGGGTGGGCCGCACTACCAGATGGTCAAACTCGAAATGCTCCACGCTGTCCGCCTCGCCCAGTGTGCCCATGGCCCCGTGCAGCATCAGCCGCAGCATCGACAAGGTGCCAATCGGGCGCAGCATGACAGCGGTGATGTGCGCCGCAGATATCGCTTGTTCCGGCTCGACACCCAGTTGTTCCAACTGCAGCCGGTTGTTGCCGACAAACAGTGTGAGTGCCTGTACATCGCGTGCAGTAGCGCCTTGTTCGATGTGCAAGCGCAGACGCCTCTGCGCGCGCAGCAGGGTTGCGCCGGCGGCCCAGAATGCCACCCACCGGCTGCGCCCAAAGCGTGCTTTGTAGGCCTCGCGGTCTTCCAGCAGGTCGGGGTAGAGCCCCAGGCTGGCGTTGACCAGAAACACGCGGTCATTGATGGCCGCCACCTGCACTGGCCAGGGTGACCACTGCAGCAGTTGCTGCGTGGCCTCCGCAGGGTCAGAGGGAATGCCGTGGGTACGCGCAAAGTAGTTGAATGTGCCTTGCGGCACCACCCCCATCGGGCAGCCCAAAGCGTGGGCGGCCTGCGACACGGTGTTCAGCGTGCCGTCGCCTCCCACTGCCACCACGGCCGTGCGGGTGGCAAGGGCTCGCGCCGCAGCCTGGTTCGCCACCCGAGCGAGATTGGCGGGGTCGCTAAACAGCAGATTGCCCTGGCGCCCGGCAGCATCAAGTGCCGCTTCAATCACCCCGCGCTTTGCGTCTGCGGCATTGCTGCCGGCTGCGGCGTTGATGACAAACTGCAGAGGCGCAGTCGGGTCGATGCCCGGGCGGCTATCGTTCACTTGTGGCGCAGCAGGTCGCCAAACACGGTGTGCTCACCCTCTTTGCGGTCAGCACCTGGCGCGTCGTACAACACCAGCCAACTAGGCTTGCCGCCTGAGAGCGCGGGAGGCACGTTGCAAATGGCTTCGGCGCGGTTGGTGCCGCACCCGTGCGGAAGCGCGATCGACTCGGTTAAGCCCGACTCAAAGCGCACAGGCTCGCGGTTGGCAGCCAGAAACGGACGTGCCGCTGGCCATTTGAAAATGCGGATATCGCCATTGAGCACCATCGTCGGGCCGGCCAGAATGTAAAGGTCATCGCCACAAAAGTGCAGGTCGCGCACGCCCAGGCCATCGAGCTGCAAAAAGTGCTTGCGCATCAAGGCGCCACTGTCGTCCAAGGGGGCCAGTCGGAGTTGGTCCCCGCGGGCCTCGACTGCAATTTCAATCAACGCCGACCAGCCGCGCAGCACCGGCCCGCGCAGGCCGAGCAGCAGCCGGTTGCCATCAATCGCCAGCCCCTCAATATCAAACCCATTGTCTTTGCCGGGGATGGCCATGTAGGGCCCGAAGTGCGGGTCGCCTGCCAAAGCCCGGGTCAGCAGGTTGTGCTGCGCGTCGCCTTTGAGACGCGTGGCTCGGCGCCCGTCTTTTGCCAGGCGCACCAGGCAGGGCTCGCCTTTGGCATCCAGCTCAATCGGTATGCAGGCCAACAAACGGCGATTGCCGTCCAGTGCAACCTTGGCCAGACGCTTGGCGTTGTCTGCATGGCCCCGGTCAGGTTTGGCGTTTTTGCGCTTGAGGCCATGTGAACCCACCACCCACAGGTAGCCGTCGGCAACGGCCATACCCTCCAGGTCGGCCTCTTCATCGGCAGTACCGGGCAGGTCCAGCAGGTCGGCCAGCGGGAAGTCGCGCACTTCACCAAAGCGCAGGGTCTCGCTGCCCACGGGAGAAAGCCTGCGCAACCGGTCCAGGCCACATGCCTCATCACCGGCGACCCAGAGCCAGTCGTCGGTAAAGGCCGCGCCAGACAGGTTGGATTGGACCAGCGAGCCGGGGGTGAACTCCAGTCGTATGGCGTTGGCAGAGCGGGTGTTGGGCATAGCTGGTTCTCTAAAGTTAATGTGAGATCTCGCGCGTCAATCTCTCAGCGGATGAAATACCTATGGCCGACAAAACAAACAGCATGGTGAATCGCATGCCATAGAGCATGGGGTCCACACTTGAAAGAATCTTTTCCATTTTTTCCCCAGTTAAAACCTAAACCTAAAGGGCGATAAAAAAATGCTCACCATCCCAAACGAAATGGCAGTCTCGCACCTGTTGGCTACCCATCTGCAAAGAAACCCTGACCTGGCGACGTTCATGCAAGCATCAGCTGATAAGAAAACCTGCTGAGTAAAGCAGGCGTACAGATCCCTCTCAACGGCATCTGGTTCTTTAGCGCCACAAACTGAGGGGTGGGTCCGCTACAACGGCGCGCAAGATATCCGTACGGGAAACGTAGCCGACAAGGCGCCCAAGATCTGCGGTCACTGGCACACCGTCAAGATTGTTTGTCAGCATCGCGGTTGCAATGCGACGAATATCCGTAACTGCTTCGGCGGTGATGACGGGCGTGCGCATGACATCACCAACGCGTCGCGCCAACAGCTCCAAGCCCTTTCCGGCGTCAAGATGCAAAGCAATCAATAGGTCATGTTCACCAATAATGCCAACGAGAAGAGATGCATCGTCAACAACAGGTGCCTGCTTGATGTTGTGAGACCGAAGGGTTCGCCAGGCTTTCTCCACATCGTCATTGACTTCGATGCAGATTACTTTGCGTTGCATGATTTGCCCCGCGTGATAGAGCGGTCCGCGCTCAATCTCGCGGGGCAGCATGGCACGGTAAGCCTTCACAGCTTTTTCATTTGGTGCACCCGGCGCCATTACTTGCAGGTTGTGAATTGGCCGGGAGTCATCTTCGCGATCGTGGGCGCGTGCAGATCGGACCCGTGCCATCCCGTTCACCCGTTGCATTTCCTCCAGGGTGCCGCGGAAAACTTGCCCAGCAATACCGTATTGCGCAAACATCGCTGAATCCTTTGAGATGAGCTGCTAACTGGAACTAGCCCTTTGGCTGCGCAGGGGCCGTGCGCACGCTCAGCCACATGGTCAGGGCCAGAATACCAACCACCACTCCCAGCGAAACCGAGACGGGTATCTTGTAGAAATCAACGATACACATCTTGGTACCGATGAACACCAAAATCACGGCCAGACCGTAGTTCAGCAGGTGGAACTTGTTGGCCACTGCGGCCAGCAAAAAGTACATCGCCCGCAAACCCAGGATGGCAAACACATTGCTGGTCAACACGATGAAGGGGTCGCTGGTGATGGCGAAAATCGCTGGGATGGAGTCCACCGCGAAGATCACGTCGGTTAGCGCAATCAGGCAGATCACCATGAAAAGCGGCGTTGCGACTTTTTTGCCGTTTTCCACTGTCCAGAATTTTTCGCCGTCGTAGTTTTTGCTCACCTTCATGAATCTGCGCAGCAGCTTGAGGACCGGGTTATCTTCCAGCTCCGCCTCATGGTCCGCCGCAAGCCACATCTTTACACCGGTCAGAATCAGGAAGGCGCCAAACACATACAGGATCCAGTGGAACTGCGCCAGCAGCCAGCCGCCCACCAAAATCATGATGCTTCGCAGGACGATGGCACCAATGATGCCGATCATCAATACCCGCTTTTGAAACTGGGTTGGTACCGCGAAGTAGGTAAAAA
>CAJAXU010000337.1 GCA_903948045.1 uncultured beta proteobacterium
GCCAAGCGTGGCCAGCACGGTGATGACCAGGCAGAGAAGGTAAAACGATTCACCACTGTCCAGCGTCCAGCCCAGCATGCTGGGCTTTTTGATGTGGATACCGGCGTTGCCGCCTGTGACCGACTCCCTGCGCGCCAGCACCTCTTCCACAATGACGCCAAACGACAGCGTGGCCATGCCCAGGTAAATGCCCTTCACGCGCAGCGCCGGCAAGCCCACCACAAAACCGACCGCGGCAGACAGGGCAGCGGCGCCAACCAGCGCCAGCGGAAACGGCACACCGGCATTGGTCAGCACGGCCTGGGTGTAGGCGCCCACCCCCAAAAACGCCGCATGGCCTAGCGAAAACAGCCCGGTGTAGCCGGCCAGCAGCATCAGCCCGAGGCCAGCCACCGCATAAATCAGCACAAAGGTGAGTTGGGCCAGCCAGTACTCGGCCAGCAGCCAGGGCGCGGCCAGCAGCAGCAGCAGCAGGGCGCCGTACCAGAACAGCTGGCCGCCGTGCTTGGCAAGCCGGATGTCCTGGCCGTAGTCGGTTTTGAAAATGAAGCGCATGTCAGACTTTCTTGCGCAGCTTTTCGCCAAACAGGCCGGTCGGCTTGACCACCAGCATGATCAGCACCACGATGTAGGCAGCGGTGTCCTTGAAGCCGTCCGGCAAGTAAAAGCCGGACAGCGACTCCACCAGGCCGATCACCAGCCCGCCCACAATGGCGCCGGGCAGGCTGCCGAAGCCGCCCACCACCGCCGCCGGGAAGGCCTTGAGCCCGATGAAGCCCATGTTGGCATGCACAAAGGTGATCGGTGCCAGCAGCAGGCCGGCGATGGCCGCCACCGCCGCTGCCAGGCCCCAGGCAATGCCGTTGAGGCGTTTGACCGGGATGCCCATGTAATAGGCCGCCAGCTGGTTTTGCGACGAAGCCTGCATGGCGATGCCCAGTTTGCTGTAGCGGAACAGACCGAACAACAGCAGGCACAGCACCGCCGTGGCGGCGATCACAGCCATTTGCTCGACATTGAGCACCAGACCGCCGATCTTCCAGATTTCGTCTTTGTAGGGCACGGGCAGGGTGTGGGTGTCGGTGCCGATATTGGGCACCATGGTGATCAGGCCGCGCGCCACATAGCCGATACCGATGGTCAGCATCACGATGGAAAACGCCGGTTGCCCCAGGATGGGCCGGATCACCACCCGTTCCAGCAGGATGCCGAACACCGCCATGGCGCTGATGGCGCACAAAATCGACAGCCAGTAGGGAAAGCCGAGCAGGGTCATGCCGGCGAGGCCGCCAAAGGCGCCCAGCATCATGAGCTCGCCCTGGGCGAAGCTCACGGTCTCGGTAGCCTTGTATATGAGCACGAAGCCCAGGGCGATCAACCCGTAAATGCACCCCTGTGCAATACCGCTGATCACCAGTTGAACAAACTGCACTGTCTCTCCCTGCTGATGACCGCTTGTTTATAGCGGACATCGCCGGGAATACCGACAGGGTTTTTACCGACGCATGGGCTCAGGAAAACCCTAGCGCCCCGGGCTCAGGCCGCGGGTTTGGGCACTTCGCGCGGCTGGCCCTGGTCGTCAATGGCCACATAGGTCAACGAGGCTTCGGTCACCTTGATGTACTTGCCCTGGGAGCGAAAGCGCTCGGCATACACCTCCACCTTGACGGTGACCGAGGTGCGGCCGATGCGGGTTAGCTGAGAGAAAAACGACAGGATGTCGCCCACCCGCACTGGCTGCTTGAAGATGAACTCGTTCACCGCCACGGTCACCATGCGCCCGCCGGTGTAGCGCGCCGGGATCACCGAGCCGGCCAGATCGACCTGGGCCATGACCCAGCCGCCAAAAATGTCGCCATTGGCGTTGCAGTCGGCCGGCATCGGAATGACCTTGAGCACCAGCTCCTGGTCGGTCGGCAGTGCCACCGAGGGCGGCAGCTTGGCACTTGCATTTGCAGACATGGGCACAATCTGGGGTTAAGTAACGTTCTGGATTGTCACCCATGCGCCGTTCCGGCGAACTCACCCCCCCTGCCTCTGCCGCCGCTACGGCGTTTGCCCCCGATGCCACGCGCTCCGACTGGGCCACCCTGCGCCGCCTGTTTCCCTACCTGTGGCAGTACAAATGGCGCGTGATCGCGGCGCTGGCCTTCATGGTCGGCGCCAAGCTGGCCAATGTCGGCGTGCCGCTGCTGCTCAAGCAGCTGGTCGACACCATGAACCCCAAGGGCGGCATCGACGCCACGGCCTTGCTGGTGGTGCCGGCGGCATTGCTGGTGGCCTACGGTCTGCTGCGCCTGTCCACCACCTTGTTTGCCGAGCTGCGTGACCTGGTGTTTGCCAAGGCCACCGAAGGCGCCTCACGCAGCATTTCGCTGCAGGTGTTCCGTCACCTGCACGGCCTGAGCCTGCGCTTTCACCTCGAGCGCCAGACCGGCGGCATGACGCGCGACATCGAGCGCGGCACCCGCGCCGTGCATTCGCTGATCTCCTACTCGCTGTACAGCATCATCCCCACCCTGATTGAGGTGACGCTGGTTCTGACGCTGCTGGCAGTGAAGTTTGACGTCTGGTTTGCCTGGATCACGCTGATTGCGCTGGCGTTTTACATCACGTTCACGATTGTGGTGACCGAGTGGCGCACCCAGTTCCGCAAGAAGATGAACGAGATGGACTCCACCGCGCACAGCCGGGCCATCGATTCGCTGCTCAACTACGAAACCGTCAAGTACTTCAACAATGAAGAATTTGAGGCCAAGCGCTACGACGAAAACCTGGAGCGCTACCGCCGCGCCGCCATCAAGAGCCAGACCACGCTGAGCCTGCTCAATGCCGGCCAGCAGCTGATCATCGCCGCCGGGCTGGTGGCCATGCTGTGGCGCGCCACCCAGGGCGTGGTCGATGGCCGCATGACGCTGGGCGACCTGGTGATGGTCAACGCCTTCATGATCCAGCTTTACATCCCGCTGGGTTTCCTGGGCGTGCTGTATCGCGAGATCAAACAAAGCCTGACCGACCTGGAAAAAATGTTCACGCTGATGGAGCGCGAGCGCGAGATTGCCGACCTGCCGGGCGCGTTGCCGCTGGCGGTACGCGGCGCCGACCTGCGTTTTGACCATGTGTTCTTTGCCTACGACCCAGCGCGGCCCATTCTGCAGGACATCAGTTTTGCCATTCCGGCCGGCAAGACGGTGGCGGTGGTCGGCCCGTCGGGTTCGGGCAAGTCCACGCTGGCGCGGCTGCTGTTCCGTTTTTACGATGTGCAGCAGGGCCGCATCCTGATCGACGGGCAGGACATCAAGCAGGTCACGCAATCGTCGGTGCGCCAGGCGATTGGCATCGTGCCGCAGGACACCGTGCTGTTCAACGACACGGTGGCCTACAACATCGCCTACGGCCAGCCCGGTGCCAGCCAGGCGCAGGTGGAGGAGGCGGCGCGCGCCGCGCACATCCATGGGTTCATCAGCGCCACACCCAAGGGCTACGACACCATGGTGGGTGAGCGCGGGCTTAAATTGTCGGGTGGCGAGAAGCAGCGGGTGGCGATTGCCCGCACCCTGTTGAAAAACCCGCCGATCCTGATTTTTGACGAGGCGACCTCGGCGCTGGATTCGGCCAACGAGCGTGCCATCCAGGCCGAGCTGCAAAGTGTGGCGCAAAACAAGACCACGCTGGTGATTGCGCACCGCCTGTCCACCGTGGTTGATGCCTATGAGATCCTGGTGATGGACGCCGGGCGCATCATCGAGCGCGGCACCCATGCCGAGCTGCTGGCGGCCGACGGCCGTTACGCCGCCATGTGGGCGCTGCAGCAAAGCGCGGAATAAGGATCCGGCCATGGAAACC
>CAJAXU010000338.1 GCA_903948045.1 uncultured beta proteobacterium
ACACCATAGTTGTTTACGTTAGGTCATGGTTTGTGTCGGTTCTCACTTGATTTTGAATTTTTCTCACTGAGTTTTGAACTCCTCAGATTCATCATAACTCACCTAAGTCATTGATATGAAATAGAAAAAATCGACTTTTCTAAGCTGAACGATGTCGTTCGATGCTGACGACGAGTCGAAATTCACAATATTTGCCTTAAAGCACTGTTTCTGATCAGCCCGCGCCAGGGCCTGAATCCGCATACTGCCCCAGCGTCTCCCTAGGCTCCTGCGCCACCTGAGCCCGGAGTGTCGGCGCCACCCAGCGATTAGCCAATCTGGCACAAAGCCTCGGTGAGGCGATTCGCGCGGCGTTGCATCCGGGTCGCCAGCTCTCCTAAAGGCTCGGCAAAAGTCCGAACAGCGCAGCATGCATTGCCGCACTTGAAACGCCGAATCTCAACTGATATCGCCACCGGCAAGTCGAAGCAGGATCGATCAACCAGATTATGGTGATACCGACCGTGCACTTGGTGGCTTCGCCACGCGCACTTTGGGCAGATCGACCACGTCACCGAACTACTTGCCGATACGCGCAGCCTATCACCGGTACCGTCCCAGTGGTCAGTCCGCTTGCCAGCCGCGGCAAGCGGCTGCGTCAAACCAGGAATGCCGTTCATCTCAACCTCACAACAGAGCTATGGTGTCGACGATCATGCGCCACTGCTCCGAACCGTCACTCGATGTGCGTAAGACCCAACTTTAGTTCGTGTGACAGCTGTACTCGCGCCGCCGTGGGCGTTGAGGTTTGCAAAATTCGCTCGTGCTTTCTAGTCGTGATACCGCCCTCGTAGCCCTTGGGGCCAGCATCCAGAAGCTTTTTCATGGTTTTATGCATCCTCCTGCACGCAGGTTTATCCGATGGCTGCGTACTCTAAAAGCTGCTTTTTAAGAACCTCCGGGAGACCTACCATGCGTTTTCAACAAAACGGAGTGAGCGATGAATGAACTATCGGTGGGTCTACTGGGAAACCTTGGCCTGCTTCTGCCGATCGTGGCTGGCTTGACTCTGGTCCTGTACCTGGTACCCGTCCCCTTATGGGTCGCTGCATGGGCGTCCGGTGCCCACGTTGGCATGTTCACCTTGGTCGCCATGCGTTTACGCCGCGTTCCGCCCGGAACGGTGGTGACGGCGCGGATCAGCGCGGTGAAGGCCGGCCTGGACATATCGATCAACGACCTGGAAGCGCATTACCTGGCCGGAGGGAATGTTGTGAGAGTCGTCAACGCGATGATCTCGGCCGACAAAGCCAACATTCCTCTGCCTTTCCAACGCGCTGCGGCCATCGATCTGGCCGGCCGCAACGTGCTGGAAGCGGTGCAGATGTCGGTCCTGCCCAAGGTGATACAGACGCCGAAGATCGCGGCGGTCGCCAAGGACGGCATCCAGTTGATTGCCGTGTGCCTAGTCACGGTGCGAACCAATATCGACCGGCTGGTCGGGGGCGCGGGCGAAGAGACGATCATCGCCCGCGTCGGCGAAGGCATGGTCAGCACGATTGGCTCATCGGCCAGCCACAAGACCGTGCTTGAGAGCCCTGACCACATTTCCAAGCATGTGCTGAGCAAGGGCCTGGACGCGGGAACGGCATACGAGATATTGTCCATCGATGTCTCTGACGTGACCGTCGGCGAGAACATCGGCGCCAAGCTGCAGATCGACCAGGCCAACGCTGACAAGCAGATCGCCCAGGCCAAGGCTGAAGAGCGCCGGGCCATGGCTGTGGCCCTGGAGCAGGAGATGCGCGCGCGGGTCGTCGAAGCCGAGTCCGAAGTGCCCAGGGCCATGGCCGAGGCATTCCGCAAGGGCCATATCGGCATCATGGACTACTACCGCATGAAAAACCTGGAGGCCGACACGGTGATGCGCCAAGAGATCGGCAGTGTCGATGACACGCGCGTCGCAGTGCCGGCCTAGCAGCGAGGTCGCTTATGCAGAACCCCCCAGATGGCCTGATCTACCTGGTCGTGCTGGCCGTGGCCTACCTTGCGAACTATATGTTCAAGAGGTTCGGCCCGAAGATGGAGCCAGTGCCCCCGCAAGCTGAAGTTGACGAGGGGCCGGCGGCACAGGAGCCGGTGCCGGTCGGCCTGGCTGCCGTATCAATCGCTTCGTTTACCCCGCCGCCTGGGCCGCAGGTCACGGTGGCGAAGGTGATGCTGCCAACACAGCCTCGTGGCCGACTTCCGAGGCTCGCTTTGTTGGGCTCCAAACGGAGCAAGCAGACCGCCGTCGCGATGGCGACGATTCTCGGCCCCTGCAGGGCATTAGAAACCGACGGCAACCCGGCAATCGCCCGGACGCTGAGCAGGCCCTCGACCCCGCCTGCAAGCCGGGTTGACGGTGGCACTGCGCAAGCGCAGGTGGCCTGCGGTAACTGACAAAATGCGAAATGCCCTGCGGGTTGTCGACGAGACGTTGGAGGCTTTTCGGGCCACTGGTGCAGGCTAGCATTCGCGTGTGAACGCGACCCTTTGAGACTATGCCATGAGAATCGACAGATAGTGTCGGTAGCGGGTTAGGATTGCCGCATGAACCCCGAAGACTTGCAGTTGCTGGTAACACTCGAAATGCCCTACGGAAAACACAAGGGCCGCCGCATTGCCGATTTGCCCGGCAACTACCTCACCTGGTTTGCCCGAGAGGGTTTTCCCAAAGGCGAACTAGGGCGCCTGCTGGCCCTGATGCATGAGATCGACCATAACGGCCTGTCTGATTTGCTCTCGCCCCTGCGCGGCGCACGCAGGTAATAGGAAAAAGCGTCTTCTGGACATCAGGTCGATGCTGCAACGATAGGGCGCAAGTCATCGGGTGTCGCGATGCACACATGAGTTTCGCGGAAATGGTTGTGTTAGCCAATGACAGCTCACACCGCGCCCTGCGCGCGCAGCCGGGCCACCGCCGCGCTGTCCCAGCCCAGCTCTGCCAAGATGGCGTCGGTATGCTGCCCCAGCGCCGGGACCGGGTCCATGCGGACGGGGTCGGCGTCATCCACGTTGCTACCTGCGGGCAGTAGCGCTGGCACGGGGCCCGCCGGTGTGTCCACCTGACGCCAGCGCTGCCGCGCCTGCAGCTGGGGGTGCTGCCAGAGCGCCTGCATGTCGTTGACCTGGGCATTGGCGATCTGCGCCTGGTCCAGGCGTTCAATCACCTGCTCGGACGTGAGGGCAGATAAAGCTTGAACAATGATGTCGCGCAGGGCCTGGCGTGCCGCAGTGCGCTTGGCGTTGGAATCGAAACGCCCGTCGCTGGCCAGTGCCGGCTGCAACAGCACCTGGCCGCAAAACGACACCCACTCCCGTTCATTTTGCAGGCCCAGCATCACCACCTTGCCGTCGCCGGCCGGAAACGGGCCGTAGGGGTAGATGGTGGCGTGCGCCGCGCCGCTGCGCTGTGGCGCGCTGGCACCTTCAAACGCGTAGTACATCGGGAACGACATCCATTCGGCCATGCTCTCCAGCATTGACACGTCGATGCGGCAACCGCGTCCCGTCTGGCCGCGTTGCAGCAGTGCGGCCAGGATGTTGGAATAGGCGTACATGCCAGCCGCAATGTCAGCGATGGAGTTGCCCGCCTTGACCGGATCCTCGGGCGTACCGGTCACCGACAGAAAGCCCGCCTCGCTCTGGATCAGCAGGTCATAGGCTTTTTTGTCCCAGTAGGGCCCAGGGCGGGCGGGGTCGTCGCCATAGCCGGAGATGTCGCAGACGATCAGGCGGGGATGCTTGTCCTTCAAGGTTTCCCAAGACAGGCCCAGCCGAGCCGCTGCGCCAGGGGCCAGGTTCTGCACCAGCACATCGGCGCGTGCGATCAGCGTGTCCAGCACCGGCTGCGCTGCGTCGTGCTTCAGGTCCAGCGTCAAGCTTTCTTTGCTGCGGTTGGTCCAGACAAAATGCGAAGACAGCCCTCGCACCCGCCCGTCGTAGGCGCGGGCAAAGTCACCGCTGCCAGGCCGCTCCACCTTGATCACACGGGCACCCAGATCGGCCAGTTGCCGAGTGCAGAACGGCGCGGCGATGGCCTGTTCCAGGGAGACGACGGTGATGCCGTTCAGCGGTCTCATGGGTAAGCTTTCAAAATGAGCGCGGCAGGCCGAGCAGGTGCTCGCCCACATAAGACAGGATCATGTTGGTGGAGATCGGCGCCACTTGGTACAGGCGGGTCTCGCGAAACTTGCGCTCCACGTCGTAGTCGCAGGCAAAACCAAAGCCGCCATGGGTCTGCAGACAGGCATTGCCTGCCTCCCAGCTGGCCTTGGCGGCCAGGTACTTGGCCATGTTCGCCTCGGCCCCGGCATTTTGTCGCGCGTCGATTTTCTCGCAAGCGCGCCAGCGCATCAGACTGGCGGCTTCCAGCTCAATAAAGGCCTCGGCCAGCGGAAATTGGATGCCCTGGTTCTGTCCGATCGGGCGGCCAAACACCTGGCGCTCATTGGCGTATTTAGTGGCCCGGTCCAAAAACCAATAGCCGTCGCCGATGCACTCGGCTGCGATCAATGTGCGCTCGGCGTTCAGCCCCTCAAAGATCACGCGCAGGCCCTTGCCCTCTTCGCCCAGCAACGCGTCTTCCGGGATTTCAAGGTTGTCGAAAAACAGCTCATTGGTTTCATGGTTGACCATGTTCAAGATGGGGCGCACGGTCAGGCCTTTGCCAACCGCCTGGGCCAGGTCGATGATGAAGCAGCTTAGGCCGTCGCTCTTTTTCTGCCCTTCGGCCAGCGGCGCGGTGCGCGCCAGCAGTATCAGCAGGTCGCTGTGCTGCACGCGAGAGATCCAGACCTTTTGGCCGTTGATCACCCACCGACCGTCCTTTTTGACTGCCGTGGTCTTGAGCTTGGTGGTGTCGCTGCCGGTGCTCGGCTCGGTCACGCCCATCGATTGCACGCGCAGTTCCCCGGCGGCGATTTTGGGCAGGTAGAAGGTTTTCTGCGCCTCGGAGCCACTGAAGACGATGCTGTTCATGACATACATCTGCCCATGGCAGGCGCCCGAATTGCCGCCCGAGCGGTTGATCTCTTCCATGATGACCGAGGCCTCGGCCATGGACAGGCCTGGGCCTCCGTAGGCCTGCGGGATCAGGGCCGCCAGCCAGCCGGCCCGTGTCAAGGCGTTGACGAAGTCTTCGGGGTACCCGCGTTCCTGGTCGATTTTGCGGAAATACGCATCGGGGTACTGGGCGCACAGGGCCCGTACCGCGTCGCGAATTTCCTGGTGAGTTTGGGCGCCTTCGGTCTTCATAGGTTGTTTTTGCGGTTCAGTGGCTGGCAAGGGTCGCCGTTGCGTGTAGGGCCAGTTGGCCTTGGGGTCCGCGTGCCCAAAGAGTGGCAAGGTCGCCATCCAGCCGGCCACAGATATCAAAAGGTGTGGTGTCAAACAGGGGGCTGATCGCCTTGAACTCGAATGTTTTGACCTGCGCCGAGGGGTGGGCGCGGCGCAGCTGGTCAATGAGCAAGGTGGCAATCAGCGGCCCGTGCACCACAAGGCCGGGGTAGCCCTCTTCGTTCATCGCATACGGCCGATCGTAATGGATGCGGTGCCCATTAAAGGTCAAGGCCGAATACCGGAACAGGAGCACCGGGTCGGGCGTGATTCGGCGGCTGAACTGTTCGTCTGTGCGAGCCGCCGGTGCTTGCGGCGGGGTCTCGCCGGCCAGGGGCATCTCGCGGTAGACGATGTCATGGTCTTCAACGATGGCCAGGCCTTGGGCATCGGAGATTTGATGGTTCACACGAACAAACACCAGGGTGCCAGTGCGTCCTTGTTTCGTGGTGATGTCGGCGATGCGGCTGGTGCGGGTGACCGCTGAGC
>CAJAXU010000339.1 GCA_903948045.1 uncultured beta proteobacterium
GTGGCGTTGCGCAGGTCGATGCTGAACCTGACCCGGCCCGGAATCACATTGCGGCTGTTGGGGTGGACATGCACCATGCCGACGGTGCCGCGCCCGTGCGGCGCGTGGCGCAGGGCAGTGGCCACCACCTCCTGCATGATGGGCGCTGCCACCTGCATCGCATCCTTGCGCAGCGCCATGGGTGTTGGGCCGGCGTGCGCTTCCATGCCGGTCACGGTGCAGTCAAACCAGCGGATACCCAGCACGCCCTGCACCACGCCAATGGTGATGTCGTTGTCTTCCAGCACCGGGCCCTGTTCGATGTGGGTCTCGAAATAGGCGCCAATTGGGTGCTGACCCGGCTCCTCGCTGCCGACGTAACCGATGCGGGCCAGCTCCTCACCCACGCTTTTGCCTTCGGTGTCGCGGGCGGCATAGGCGTGCTCCAGGGTGAAGGCCTTGGCAAACACACCCGAGCCCATCATCACCGGCACAAAGCGCGAGCCTTCTTCATTGGTCCAGAACGCCACCTCGATCGGCGCCTCGGTCTCGATGCCCAGGTCGTTCAGGGTGCGCACCACTTCGATGCCTGCCAGCACGCCGTAGTTGCCGTCAAACTTGCCGCCGGTGGGTTGGGTGTCGATGTGGCTGCCGGTCATGATGGGCGGCAGGCTGTTGTTGCGCCCGGGGCGGCGCATGAAGCCGTTGCCGATCTTGTCGATGGTGACGCTCATGCCGGCCTCGCGCGCCCAGCGCGTCACCAGGTCGCGGCCCTGTTTGTCCAGGTCGGTCAGGGTCAGGCGGCAGACGCCGCCCTTGGGCGTGGCGCCAATCTGCGCCAATTCCATCAGCGAGGCCCAGAGGCGCTCGCCGTTGATGCGCAGGGTGCTGATGTCAACTGTGGTGGCTGTGGTCATGGGTCTTCTCCAAAAAGAGGGTTGCGCGCCTACCGCGCCACGGCCGTTGGCATTTGCACTTGTGCACGTTGCTGCACTGCGCCAAAGTCCGGGCCAAAGGCCGGACGCTTGATGTAGCGGCCCTTGCCCTGCACGGCACGCAGGTCGCCTTGGACATAGACCAGTTCACCCTGGCTCACGGTGTGGCTGGGGATGCCGCGCACGGTGCGGCCCTCAAAGATGTTGAAGTCGCCTTTGCTGTGCTGGGTCTTGACCGACAGCGTTTTGGTGCCTGCGGGGTCCCAGACCACCAGGTCGGCATCGGCGCCTACGCTCACACTGCCCTTTTGCGGGTAGATGTTGAACAGCTTGGCCGTGTTGGCAGATGTCACCGCGACAAACTCACTGGGCGTGAGACGGCCGGTGTTCACACCTTCGTCCCAGATGACGGCCAGTCGCTCTTCCACGCCGCCGCAGCCGTTGGGGATCTTGCTGAAGTCATCCTTGCCGGCGGCCTTTTGCGCGGCGCAGAAGGTGCAGTGGTCGGTCGCGGTGGTGTGCAGGTTGCCGCTTTGCAGGCCACGCCACAGGAACTCGCTATTGCCTTTGGGGCGAAAGGGTGGGCTCATGACGTGGGCGGCAGCGGTGGCAAAGTCGGGGTGGCGGTAGACGCTGTCATCCAGCACCAGGTGGCCCGCCAGCACCTCGCCGTAAACGCGTTGGCCGCGAGCCCGGGCGCGGGCAATGGCTTCGGCCGATTCCACACAGCTCACGTGCACCACGTAGATGGGCACATTCAGCACATCGGCAATCGCAATCGCGCGATTGGCGGCTTCAGCCTCCACCATGGGCGGGCGCGACAAGGGGTGACCCTCAGGGCCCTTGATCCCCATCTCGGACACAGTTTTCTGCAACAAGTACACCAGTTCGCCGTTTTCGGCGTGCACCGTGGGCATGGCGCCCAGTTCCAGTGCGCGCTTGAAACTGTTCACCAAGGTTTCGTCGTCGCACATGATGGCATTCTTGTAGGCCATGAAGTGCTTGAAGCTGTTGACGCCTTCGTCGTTCACCAGCGTGCCCATGTCTTTGCGCACTTGCTCGCTCCACCAGGTGATGGCGACGTGGAAGGAGTAATCCGACGCTGACTTCTCGGCCCAGCCACGCCACTTTTTGTAGGCGTCCAGAATGTTTTCTTGCGGGTCGGGAATGACAAAGTCGATGATGGACGTGGTGCCGCCTGCCAGACCGGCTGCTGTGCCGGTGAAAAAGTCGTCCATGGTGACCGTGCCCATGAAGGGCAGCTGCATGTGGGTGTGGGGGTCAATGCCGCCCGGCATCACATACTGGCCGCCCGCGTCCACCACCGTGGCGCCGGCCGGTGCGCTCAGGCCCTCGCCCACGGCCAAGATGCGGCCGTCCTGGCACAGCACATCGGCACGAAAAGCACGGTCGGCGTTGACCACGGTGCCACCACGAATCAAAACTGCGCTCATGACGAGATCTCCTGAAA